>NZ_JBEYYU010000004.1:0-246897 GCF_040645755.1 Streptomyces sp. NPDC046716 | reverse complement strand
TCAACGGTCAGGTCATCGGCGAAGTGCCGGTCGCCCGTGGCATCCGGCACGTACTTCACGGTGACAACGATCCTCAAGCTCACGCCGGCTCTCCTACTGCAATCGTCTTTTACTGGGCGGCTGTGCTGCTGCGTCGAAAAACGCCTTGTACCAGGCAGCATAGGCGCCTGAAGCGGACTCTTCCGGTCGGGGCGGCCCGCGCTCCGAACGAAATATTACTCGTCAGTACATCCAGATTATGCCCGCTAAGCAAGCGCTTTGAACTGTGACGTTGCCAACGCTCCGTAATCGCCCGGGACGGGGAACTCTCAGTCGCGCAAGGCGTTGAAGCGCCCCTGGTGGTACAGGAGCGGGCGGCCCGCTCCCGGCAGGTCCCCGCAGACCGCCTCGGCGAGCACGATCCGGTGGTCACCGGCGGGTACCCGGGCGATCACCTTGCAGACCATCCAGGCCAGTACGCCGCCCAGGACCGGGACCCCCTCGGGCCCTTCCGACCAGCGCGTGGATCCGCCGAAGCGGTCGGCGCCACTGCGCGCGAACGTCGCGGCGAGGTCCGCCTGCCCCTCGGCGAGTATGTGCACGCCGACATGGCCCGCCTCCGCGACGGTGGGCCAGCTGGAGGCGCCCACGCCGATACCGAAGGAGATCACCGGCGGCTGGGCGGAGACGGAGGTGAGGGAGGTGGCGGTGAAGCCGACGGGGGCGCCGCCCGCCGCCGTGATCACCGCGACGCCGGCGGCGTGCTGCCGGAAGACGGAACGGAGGAGATCGGGACCGGCCGGAAGAGCGGTGCGCAGGTCGGGTGTGACCGTCATGGACGTGTCCTTCTGCGGGAGAGTGCGAGCGGGGTCCGAGGCTGCGTCAGGCACGACAACGGGCGCTCGAGCAGCGCGCGAGATCGATGTGGACCCGCTGGTGGAGAAGGAGTTCCGGCGGCATAGGGTCACACTGACGATACGTGGTGCGTGCAGTCAAGTGCGCTCCGTCATCTGGGAGATGCGTCACCCCGGCACCACCGTGAGTGAGGGCGTCACACGGCTTCGCCGAGCGCGGCGATGACGTCCGCCTTGCGCGGCTGCCCCGCCGCCCGGCGCACCTCACGGCCGTGCGCGTCGAGGACCAGCACGGTCGGCGTGCTGACCACGCCCACGGCGCGTACGAGGTCGAGTCTCGCCTCGGCGTCGATCTCGATGTGCGAGACACCGGGGACCAGCCCGGCGACGTCACCGAGCACCCTCCGTGTCGCCCGGCAGGGCGCGCAGAAGGCGCTGGAGAACTGGACCAGCGTCGCCCGCTCCCCCAGCTCCGCGCCCAACTGCTCGACACCGAGCGTCACTTCGCCCACAGCCACTCCTGTCCTCCTTTGTCCGCCGTCTTCGCTACAGCGCTCAAACGTCTCTGCGCATTCCGGCCAACGTGACCAGGATCTCGCGCGGCACCGGAACCAGGACTGGCCACCCGGCCGTTCTTCGGGCACGATCTGCGCAAGCCGCAATACCTACGGCTCCGTAACTTAACGCCGGGAACCGTCCCACCCATCACGTTCCCCAGGCACTTCAGAAGGGTCCTCCCTCTCCATGGCAGAGCTCGTCTACCGTCCGGTCATCGGCGCCGCGAAAACGATGTTCAAGGCGCTCGACCTGAAGATCGACTGCAAGGGCTCGGAGAACATTCCGCGCTCGGGCGGTGCCGTCCTGGTCAGCAATCACATCAGCTACCTGGACTTCATCTTCGACGGCCTGGCCGCGCTGCCGCAGAAGCGTCTGGTCCGGTTCATGGCCAAGGAGTCGGTGTTCCGGCACAAGATCTCCGGTCCGCTGATGCGCAGCATGAAGCACATCCCGGTGGACCGTTCGCAGGGTGAGCACGCGTACCAGCACGCGCTGCAGTCACTGCGCGCGGGCGAGGTCGTCGGGGTGTTCCCGGAGGCGACGATCTCGGAGTCGTTCACGCTGAAGAGCTTCAAGACGGGCGCCGTGCGGCTGGCCCAGGAGGCCGGGGTGCCGCTGATCCCGATGGCGCTGTGGGGCACGCAGCGGGTCTGGACGAAGGGGCGCCCGCGCAACTTCAAGCGGCAGCACATTCCGATCACGATCCGGGTCGGCGAGGCCATGGAGGCCCCGTCCGACCAGTACGCGGGGGCGATCACGCGCCGACTGCGCAGCCGGGTGCAGGAGTTGCTCGAAGCGGCGCAGCGCGCCTATCCCGTGCGCCCCAAGGGCCCGCACGACACGTGGTGGATGCCGGCCCATCTCGGCGGCACGGCCCCGACCCCCGAAGAGGTCAGGGCCGCAGAGGCCGGCTGAGCCGTACGGCAGGGGCCGAACACCTCCGGCTCGACGGCCGGTTCGGCCCCCGCCGCCTCACGGAGCGAGCGCGTCGGGCAGGTTCTCCCAGAGGTACGGGCGGTCCGGGGCGCCGCGCAGCACGTCGAGCACGGCCGGATACGGCGCGTCGAAGAGCCCCGGGTAGTCCACCTCGCCCTCACGCGGATCGGGCACCCAGGCCAGCCGCTCCCCCTCCAGCGAGAACCGGGCGTCGACGCCCGGCTTGTTCCCCCGGCAGTCCTGCCGGTGCCATGCGCCGTGGAACCGTACGGCGACGAGCCCGTGCAGACACCAGCCCGTCCCGGCGTCGTGCGTCAGCCGCTGATAGCAGAGTCCCGCGGGGATGTCCTCCGCGCGCAGCAGCGCCGTCAGGGCGTGCGCCTTGGCGTGGCAGATGCCGGTGCCCTTCTCCAGAACGTCGGACGCCCGCCAGGTGACGCGCAGGTCGCCGCTGTCGGCGGAGTGCGGGATCGCGTCACGCACGTACTCGTAGGCCGCGCGCGCGTATGCATATGAATCGGCGGACTCTTCGGCGAGCCGCGCCGCCGTCTCCCGGACGAGCGGATGGTGGTGATCGATGACGTCGTCCGCCACCAAATAGGCGGAGAGATCAGGGTTCTGCTGGATCAGCTGCATGGCACGCGAGCATAGGTATGCGGCCGACCGCCAGTCAATGACTTTACGGTCGGCCGCATATCTATGCAGTCGGTGAGGGCGTCTAGCGCGCCATCTCCTCCTTGAGGGCCGCGACGAATCCGTCGACGTCCTCCTCGCGGGTGTCGAAGGCGCACATCCAGCGGACGTCACCGGCCGTCTCGTCCCAGAAGTAGAAGCGGTAGTGCTTCATCAGGCGCTCGGAGACGTCGTGCGGTAGGCGGGCGAAGACGCCGTTGGCCTGCACCGGATAGAGGATCTCCACGCCGTCCACGGCGCGGACGCCCTCGGCGAGGCGCTGGGCCATCTCGTTGGCGTGCCGGGCGTTGCGCAGCCACAGGTCCTTGGCGAACAGCGCCTCCAACTGCACGGACACGAAGCGCATCTTGGAGGCGAGCTGCATGGAGAGCTTGCGCAGGTGCTTCATGTGGCGCACGGCGTCCTGGTTGACGACGACGACGGCCTCGCCGAAGATCGCGCCGTTCTTCGTGCCGCCGAGGGAGAGGATGTCGACGCCGACCGCGTTCGTGAACGTCCGCAGGGGGACGTCGAGGGACGCGGCCGCGTTGGCTATCCGGGACCCGTCGAGGTGCACCGTCATGCCGTGCTGGTGGGCGTGGTCGCAGATCGCGCGGATCTCGTCGGGCGTGTACAGCGTGCCCAGTTCGGTGGACTGCGTGATCGAGACGACCTGCGGCATCGCGCGGTGCTCGTCGTCCCAGCCGTACGCCTGCCGGTCGATGAGGTCGGGCGTGAGCTTGCCGTCGGGCGTCGGCACGGTGAGCAGCTTCAGTCCGCCCATCCGCTCGGGCGCGCCGCCCTCGTCGACGTTGATGTGCGCGGACTCGGCGCAGATCACCGCGCCCCAGCGGTCGGTGACCGCCTGGAGCGCGACGACGTTGGCACCCGTGCCGTTGAAGACCGGGAAGGCCTCGGCGGTCGGGCCGAAGTGGCTGCGGATGATCTGCTGGAGATGCGCCGTGTAGTCGTCCTCGCCGTACGCGACCTGGTGCCCGCCGTTGGCCAGCGCGAGGGACGCGAGCACCTCGGGGTGGGTCCCCGCGTAGTTGTCGCTCGCGAAACCCCTGGTGGTGGGGTCGTGATGCCTGCGGGCGTCGGTCTTGGGAGGGTTCACGGCTTCTCGGTCAGCCACAGGCGGGTCCCGTTCACTTCGGCGGCGGGCTTGTCCCAGACTCCGGTGATGGCCTCGGCCAGCTCCTTGACGTCCGTGAAGCCCGCGAACTTCGCGTTGGGGCGCTCCGCGCGCATCGCGTCGTGCACCAGCGCCTTCACCACCAGGATCGCAGCCGCCTGCCGCGGCCCGGCATCGCCCCCGGCCTTGCGGAACGCGTCGCCGAGGGCGAGCGTCCAGGCCTCGGCGGCGGCCTTCGAGGCCGAGTACGCGGCGTTGCCCGCGGTCGGCTTCGAGGCGCCGGCCGCGCTGATCAGCAGGTAGCGGCCGCGGTCGGACCGGGTGAGCGGCCCCTCGAAGGCGAGCGAGGTGTGCTGCACGGTACGGATCAGCAGCTTCTCGAGCAGGTCCCAGTCGGCGAGGTCGGTCTCGGCGAAGGACGCGCTGCCGCGCCAGCCGCCGACGAGGTGGACGACGCCGTCGACCCGGCCGAAGTCCTTCTCGATGCGGTCCGCCCAGTCGCGGGTGGCCTGGAGGTCGAGGAGGTCCACGGTGTCGCCGACGACGGTGGCGCCGCCGTGTGCGTAGCGCGCCTCGTCGACGGCCTCGGCCAGCCGCTCGGCGTCCGCGTCGGCGCCGATGACCGTGGCACCGGCCTCCGCGAGCCGCTTGAGCGCGGCCCGGCCCGCGGGCCCTGCCGCCCCCGCGACGGCGATCACGGCACCGTCCAGCGTGTCCTTGGCGGGGCCCTCGGTGGTGCCGCTGGTCTCGGTGGGGTCCGTCATGGCAGTCGCCTCCTGCGGTACGGGGTTGCTCACGCGGCCACCCGCTCGGCGCCCGCCGCCGTGATCCCCTTGGTGGAGGCGATCACGTTCTTCAGCTTCTTGGAAAGCGCCTCATAGAACATGCTGAGCGGAAACTCGTCCGGAAGCACCTCGTCCACCAGCTTGCGGGGCGGGAGCGAGGTGTCCAGGGCGTCGGGGCCCTTGGCCCAGCGGGAACCCGGGTGCGGGGCGAGATACGTCGACACCAGGTCGTACGCGGCGAACCAGTGCACGAGTTTCGGGCGGTCGATGCCGTCGCGGTACAGCTGCTCGATCTCGCCGCACAGCTGGTTCGTCACCTCGGGGGCGCGCTGCCAGTCGATGTGCAGCTTGTTGTCCGTCCAGCGCACGACGTCGTGCTTGTGCAGGTACGCGAAGAGGAGCTGGCCGCCCAGACCGTCGTAGTTCTTGACGCGGTCGCCGGTGACCGGGAAGCGGAACATCCGGTCGAAGAGAACGGCGTACTGCACGTCGCGCGCCTGCGGGACGCCTTCGGCCTCCAGCTTCACGGCCTCCTTGAAGGCGGTGAGGTCGCAGCGCAGCTCCTCGAGCCCGTACATCCAGAACGGCTGGCGCTGCTTGATCATGAACGGGTCGAAGGGCAGGTCGCCGTGACTGTGGGTGCGGTCGTGGACCATGTCCCACAGGACGAACGCCTGCTGGCAGCGGTCCTGGTCGCCGACCATCTCCTGGATGTCGGCGGGCAGCTCGAGACCCAGGATGCCGACGGCGGCGTCGGTCACCCGGCGGAAGCGGGCCGCCTCGCGGTCGCAGAAGATGCCGCCCCAGGAGAATCGTTCCGGCGCCTCGCGCACGGCGATGGTCTCCGGGAAGAGCACGGCCGAGTTCGTGTCGTAGCCGGAGGTGAAGTCCTCGAAGGTGATGCCGCAGAAGAGGGGGTTGTCGTACCGGGTCGCCTCCAGCTCGGCGAGCCAGTCCGGCCAGACCATCTTCAGGACGACGGCCTCCAGATTCCGGTCCGGGTTGCCGTTCTGCGTGTACATCGGGAAGACCACCAGGTGCTGGAGGCCGTCCCGGCGCTGCGCGGCCGGCTGGAAGGCGAGCAGGGAGTCCAGGAAATCGGGGACCGTGAAGCCGCCGTCGGCCCAGCGGCGCAGGTCGCCCACGAGCGCGTCCAGGTACGCGGCGTCGTGCGGCAGCAGCGGGGCGAGCCGCTCGACCGCGCCTACGACGGTGTCCACGGCCCGCTCGGGGTCGGCCTTCGCGGGGGCGCCCTCGGCATCGAAGTCGATGGACCCGTCCTTGTCCTGCCAGGTCCTGATTTCCTCGACGGCGTCCTTGAGCACGGGCCAGGCCGGGTGCTCCACCACCCTGTCGCCCCTCCCCTGGACCGAAGGAACACTCTCCTCCACGGTCTGCTGCACAAGAATTTCCGTCATGTCTCATCCTCCACGGGAGAACCTCGCGTATGGACACCGTATGCATGCGAGGTTCTCCCCCACAAGAGGAGACTCGGGAAATTATCCTGCCCGACCCCCTGCATCACCGTCGTTTTTCCTGTCCCGACCGCTTGAAACGATGACCTCGACCACATCCGCCAGGGCGCGGCGGGCATCGTCGAGCAGTTCGGGGAAGCCGAAGAAGCCGTGGAACATGCCGGGGAAGCGGCTCTCGGTGACGGGGACACCGGCGTCCCGCAGCGCGCTCGCGTACGCCCGGCCCTCGTCGCACAGGGGGTCGCAGCCCGCGGTGACGACGTGCGCGGGCGGGAGTCCCGTGAAGTCCTCGGCGAGGAGCGGCGAGACGCGGGGGTGGGACGGGTCGCCGTCGGGGCCGAGGTACTGCTCCCGGAACCAGGCGCAGGCGGCGGCCGTGAGGAAGTAGCCGTCGGCGTTGTCCTCGAACGAGCCGGTCTTCTGGCGGGCGTCGGTCGCCGGGTAGACGAGGAGCTGGCGGGCGATCGCGGGCCCGCCCTCGTCGCGGGCGATCTGGGCCACGACCGCGGCGAGGTTGCCGCCCGCGCTGTCCCCGGCCACGCTCAGCGCCGAGGCGTCCGCGCCGAGTTCGGACGCGTGCCCGGCGACCCAGCGCACGGCGGCGTACGCGTCGTCGACCGCGGCGGGGAAACGGTGCTCGGGGGCGAGCCGGTAGTCCACGGACACCACGACGGCTCCCGCGTCGCGGCACAGGGCGCGGGCCGTCGCGTCGTGGCTGTCGAGGTCGCAGATGACCCAGCCGCCGCCGTGGAAGAACACGACGACCGGGCGTGGTCCGGCGCCGCCTTCCGGCCGGTAGATCCGTACCGGGATCGGGGGCCCGTCGGGGGCCCCGGGTATCTCCCGGTCCTCGACCGCGCCCACGGTGGGCGCGGGGAGGGGTGACGCGGGTGCTGCCGCGAGGATCCGGCGGGCTTCGGCGGCGTCGGTGACGGCGCGGCCGAGATCGGGGAACGCCGCCGTCATGGCGTCGACGAGGGGGCGGGCTTCCGGTGCGAGGCGGTCCGGGGTGGTCAAGGGGGCTCCTTCGGGGTCGGTCGTCGGCTGACGGCGGGTGGGTGGCTGGTCGCGCAGTTCCCCGCGCCCCTGGAGATGCGCACTTCGTGCGCTACCTCCATCGATGAAGGCGAGCGGCGAAGCCGCAGCCTTCAGGGGCGCGGGGAACTGCGCGACCAGCCACGACGAGAGCCGCGGCCGGGAAGGAGACCCACCCCCACCTACCCCTCCCGCCGAAAGTGCGGGATCACCGTCTCACCCCATTGCCGCAATGTCTCCAGACAAGCCGCCTGCGGCACCGTGCCCATCTGGATCAGGCACATGATCTCGTCGGCACCGGCGTCACGGAGACGCTCGACGTAGGCGATGGCGTCCGCCGAAGTGCCGTAGGCGTGGTCGGCGTTGAAGGTGGCGGTGGCGCTCGGCCGGACCGGGATGTGCTGCTCGTGCAGACGGGCCACGACCTGCTCGGCCGCCCTGCGCATCTCGGCGGCCTCGTCGGTCCCCTCGACGACGGCCTCGTCGGGGATCCCGGCACCGCCGTACCAGTGCCCGATGGACTGGGCGAAGAAGCGCTGGCCCCGGATGCCGATGGCCCGGGCCGCCTCCCGGTCGTCGAGCACGATGGTGGGGCACAGCACCGAGAAGTGGTCGTTGACGACGGAGGAGACGAGACGCTCGGCGGTGCGCCCCGCCGTCGCGGCGTCGTAGACCCGGCGCATCTCGGCGATCGACTCCGGCCCGGCGAAGCCCATCACCAGGGCCCCGACGCCGAGTTCGGCCGCCTGCCGCAGGGTCTCGGTGCGGCTGCAGGCGAGGAAGAGGGGCGGGTGCGGGGTCTGGGCGGGGCGGGGCAGGATCGGGTGCGGGTCGATGTCGAGGAGCGGGCCGTGGTGCTCCAGTTCGTCCTTCTCCCATGCCTTGCCGATGATGCGCAGCGCCTCCTCGACCTCCTGGGTCGTGCGGTCCTTGTCGACGCCGCACAGGGACGTCTCCTGGAGCGTGCCGCCCCGCCCGGCGCCGAGATCGAGCCGCCCGCCCGACAGCAGGTCGAGCGTGGCGGCGCGTTCGGCGACGCGGGCGGGGTGGTTGAAGGCGAACGGCATGCAGACGACGCCGTGCCCGACGCGGATGCGGGAGGTGCGGGCCGCGACCCAGGTGAGGAAGATCTCCGGCGCCGACATGTGGGCGTACCACTTGAGGGAGTGGTGCTCCACGGCCCAGATCCGGTCGAACCCCATCTCCTCGGCGAGGACGGCCTGTTCGACGCAGTCGTGGAAGAGCCGGTGCTCACGGTCGACGGTGGGGTCGGCGAGCTGCGCCTCGAAGATGACGGAGAACTTCACTGTTCCTCCCGGGAGTTGAGACAGAGCGGTGGGGCATCGCCTCCATATGACTATTAGGTATATGACGGAGTGTCAGAGATGGGAAGGGGCGGGAGCGGCCCGCGTCCCGGCGTCTCAGCCGGCGGCGAGCATGTCCAGCGTGTCGACGACCCTGTTGGAGAAGCCCCACTCGTTGTCGTACCAGGCGACGACCTTGATGTGGCGGCCGTCGACGCGCGTCAGGGCCGCGTCGAAGATGGACGAGGCCGGGTTGCCGACGATGTCGGACGAGACCAGCTCCTCCTCTGAGTACTCGAGGACGCCGGCGAGGGGGCCGTCCGCCGCGGCGCGGTAGGCGGCGAGGACGTCGTCCCGGGTCACGTCGCGGGCGACCGTCGTGTTGAGCTCGACGACGGAACCGACCGGGACGGGGACGCGGATGGAGTCGCCCGACAGCTTGCCGTCGAGGTTCGGCAGGACGAGGCCGATCGCCTTCGCGGCGCCGGTCGTGGTCGGCACGATGTTGACGGCGGCGGCGCGGGCCCGGCGGGCGTCGCGGTGCGGGCCGTCCTGGAGGTTCTGCTCCTGGGTGTAGGCGTGCACGGTCGTCATGAAGCCGTGCTCGATGCCCGCGAGCTCGTCGAGGACGGCGGCGAGCGGCGCCAGCGCGTTCGTGGTGCAGGAGGCGTTCGAGACGATCGTGTGCAGGGCCGGGTCGTACGCGTCGCTGTTCACCCCGGGGGCGAGGGTGATGTCGGCGCCGGCCGACGGGGCGCTGACGAGGACCTTCTTCGCGCCCGCGTCGAGGTGGGCGCGGGCCGCCTCGGCCGAGGTGAAGCGGCCGGTGGACTCCAGGACGATGTCGATGTCGAGCTCGGCCCAGGGCAGCTTGGCGGGCTCGCGCTCGGCGAGCACCTCGATGCGGCGGCCGTCGACGACGAGCGTGTCCCCGTCGGCGGTCACCGGGCGGCCCAGACGGCCGGCCGTCGAGTCGTAGGCGAGCAGGCGGGCGAGCGCGGTGGGCTCGGTGAGGTCGTTGACGGCGACGACCTCCAGGGCGGAGTCGCGCTCCAGGAGGGCGCGCAGGACGTTGCGTCCGATGCGGCCGAATCCGTTGATGGCGATGCGGGTCATGTGCGGGTCTCCCGTCGGTCCGACGGAGCCGGTGCGCGCGGGACGACCGGTCCGTCCGGGGTGAGGTGCCGGGCGGGGCCCTCCGGCACGGGGCCGGGGTCCGTCCAGCGGGAACACCTTCAGACTCGCTCGCGGCGCGCCCTGCCGACAGCGGCGGGAACGCCACGGTTCGCAAGGATCCCGCCAGCCCGGCGGCCGTGCTTGCGTGGGGCTATTCGCCGCGGGCGAAGGTGCGCCGGTACTCGGTCGGTGTGGTGCCGAGGATGCGCTGGAAGTGCAGGCGCAGGTTCGCGCCCGTGCCGAGGCCGACGTCGGCGGCGATCTGCTCGACGGCCAGCTGCGAGCGTTCGAGGAGTTCGCGGGCCAGATCGATCCGGGCGCGCATCACCCACTGCATCGGCGTGTACCCGGTGTCCTCGACGAAGCGCCGGGAGAACGTGCGCTCCGAGACCGCCGCGTGCCGGGCGAGGATCTGCAGGGTGAGCGGGTCGCCGAGCCTGCTCAGGACCCATTCGCGGGTGGCGGCGAACCGTTCGCCGAGCGGCTCGGGAACGGTGCGCGGTACGTACTGGGCCTGGCCGCCGCTGCGGTAGGGGGCGGCGACCAGGCGCCGGGCCGCGTGGTTGGCCGCGGCCACGCCGAGGTCGCCGCGCAGGATGTGCAGGCACAGGTCGATGCCGGACGCGGCGCCCGCCGAGGTCAGCACGGTGCCCTCGTCGACGAAGAGGACGTTCTCGTCGACCCGGACGTGCGGGTATTGCTCGGCGAGCGCCTGCGTGTAGTGCCAGTGGGTCGTGGCCCGCCGGTCGTCGAGCAGGCCGGTCGCGGCGAGCGCGAAGGCGCCGGTGGAGATCGCGGCGAGCCGGGCGCCCCGCGCATGGGCGGCGAGCAGCGCGTCGACGACCGCGGACGGCGGCGCCTCCCGGTCAGGGAAGCGGTACCCGGGCACGAACACGATGTCCGCCCACTCCAGCGCCTCCAGGCCGTGGGCGACGGCGTACGACAGGCCGTCGCCCCCGGTGACGAGACCGGGCGCGGGGCCGCACACCCGTACCTCGTACGGCATGCTCGCGCGGGTCGTGAACACCTGGGCGGGGATCCCCACGTCCAGCGGTTTCGCCCCTTCGAGGACGAGGACGGCGACGCGGTGCGGGCGGGCGGAGACGGACACGCGCCCGAGGTTACGGGGCACCGGCCGGGATCGGCCGCGCCGCACCCTAGGCTGTCCTCTCCGTTTCCCGTCCCCTTCCCCGTGCCCCGGACCTGGAGTTCGCCGTGTTCGACACCGTGCCCGCCTACCCGTACAGCGACCAGCCGCGGGAGGCGCACCCGCTGCTCGCGCCCGTGCTCGGACTGCTCGGCACCTGGCGCGGCCGGGGCCGCGGCGGATACCCGACGCTGGACGGCGACTTCACTTACGCGCAGGAGGTCACGTTCAGCCACGACGGGCGCCCCTTCCTGCACTACGAGGCCCGCGCCTGGCTGATCGACGCGGACGACGCGCCGCTGCGGCCCGCCGCCCGCGAGAGCGGCTGGTGGCGGCTCCAGCCGGACGGGCGGGTGGAGGCGCTGATCACGCAGCCGACCGGCATCGCGGAGATCGCGGTCGGCGCGGCGGACGGCACGACGGTGGCGCTGGCCACCGGGGACGTGGCGCTGACGCCGACCGCGAAGCGGGTCGAGGCGTCCTCGCGCCGGTACACGCTCGGCGAGCCGGACACACGCATCCTCGACTTCACGCACGAACTCGCGGCGGTGGGGCAGCCGTTGCAGCATCACCTCACGGCCCGGCTGCACCGCACGACGGCGTAGCGCCCGGCCTCTTGCGCCCGTCTCCCCCGCGAACTTCAATGCGGACGCATGCCGACACCTCGACTCCCGCAGACCGCCTGGGCCGTGCTCGGGCTGCTCTCCTTCCCGGGTGAGCGGACCGGGTACGAGCTGAAGAAGTGGGCGGACTCCTCCCTGCGGTTCTTCTACGGAGCGCCCGCGTTCAGCCAGATCTACGCGGAGCTGCGCCGGCTCGAGGACCTCGGCTACGCCACGTCGCGGCGCCCGGGGCCGGAGGAGCCGCGGGCGAAGCGGGCGTACGCGATCACCGAGGAGGGCCGGGCCGCGCTGGCCTCCTGGGCCGCGGGCACCCACGATCCCGGCGCGGTGTCGCTCAAGCACCCGGTGCTGCTGCGCGTGTGGCTGGGGCACCTCGCCGAGCCGGAGCGGCTGCGCGAGCTCGTCGCGGAGCACGTGGCGCGTACCGAGGGCGAGCTGAGGGACGTACGGGAGGCGCTGGCGAAGGCGGACGGGGTCGAGGCGTGGGCGCATCCGCAGATCGCGCTGCGCTGGAGCGAGCGCCGGCTGGTGGCCGAAGGGGAGCTGGCGCGCGGCATGCTGGCGGATCTGGAGGCGCTCGGCCAGGGTCAACCCGCGTCGGACTCGCCCACGCCAGGGTGACCTGGCCGGGTGCCGGTGCGGCGGAGCGGTAGGACGGTCGGCGTCCCGTCCCGCACCGTCAGGCACCCCCAGGAGGGCACCCGTCGTGAGCATCCGAGCCGTACTCCTCGCCGCCGTCGTCACCGGACTGCTCCTGGGGATCGTGGGAACCCGGCAGCACGATTCCGGTCACCTCCGGCACACCGGTTCGGTCACGGAGTCCGGCCGTTAGGCTGCGGCTGCGGGACCCGTGATCTGGGTACGCAATCGCGTGACAGCAGAGCCGCCGTCGACGGAAGCGAGACCGCCTTGAACTTCCTCACCATCGGGCATCGCGGAGCCATGGGTGTCGAACCCGAGAACACCCTGCGATCCTTCGTCGCCGCCGAACGGGCGGGACTCGACCTCATCGAGCTGGATCTGCACCTGAGCAAGGACGGCGCGCTCGTCGTCATGCACGACGCCGACGTGGACCGCACGACGGACGGCAGCGGCCCGATCGCCGAGCAGACCCTCGCCGAGCTGCGCACGCTCGACGCGGGCCGCGGTGAGCGGATCCCGGTCTTCGAGGAGGTCCTGGACGCGGTGAGCGCGCCGCTCCAGGCGGAGATCAAGACCGTCACGGCGGCCCAGGCGCTCGCCGAGGTGATGCTGAGCCGCGATCTGGTGCACCGGGTCGAGGTGATCTCCTTCCACGACGAGGCGATCGCGGAGATCGCGCGGCTCGTGCCGGGAGTGCGCACGGCCCTGGTCGCGAGCCGCTACGGCACCGATGTCGTCCAGCGGGCCGTGGCCGTCGGCGCCACGACCCTCGTCCTGAACATCCGCCGTCTCACCCAGGAGATCGTCGAGCACGCCCGCAAGGCCGACCTGAGGATCATCGGCTGGGTCGTGAACACCCAGGACGACCTGCGGCTCGTACGGGCGCTCGGTCTCGACGGGGCGACCACCGACTATCCGGAGATCAAGCGGACGGGCCGGTTCACCGCGTAGTCCGGATGCGTCGCGAGGCTCAGACCAGCGGCTTGACCAGCAGCTCGAACTGAAGGTCGGGGCGCTGGGGGATGCCGAAGCGCTCGTCGCCGTACGGGAAGGGGCTCATCTCTCCCGTACGGCGGTAGCCGCGGCGCTCGTACCAGGCGATGAGCTCGTCGCGTACGGAGATCACCGTCATGTGCATCTCCCGCACGCCCCAGCTCTCGCGCGCGCTGCGCTCGGCCTCCGCGATGATCTGCTTGCCCAGGCCCGCGCCCTGGAGGGCGGGGCTGACGGCGAACATGCCGAAGTAGGCGGCGGTGTCCCGGTGCTCCAGCTGGCAGCAGGCGACGATCTCGCCGTCCCGCTCGACGGTGAGCAGCCGGCTGTCGGGATCCTTGACGACCGCGAGCACGCCCTCCGGGTCGGTGCGCTGCCCCTGGAGGATGTCCGCCTCCGTGGTCCAGCCGGAGCGGCTGGTGTCCCCGCGGTAGGCCGACTCGATGAGCGCCACGAGCGCGTCGGCGTCCTCGGGAACGGCGTCACGGTAGGTCAGGGCGGCGGTCATGGAGGACTCTCCGATCTCGTACGGGTGCGGGCCTGTCGGCGCCGTCGAGATTAACCCGGCCGCACTACTCTGCGTCGGCATGGTTCATGTACTGAGCAGCAGGATCCTTCTCCGGCCGGCCGACCCCGAGCGGTCCCGGTGGTTCTACGGCGATGCGCTGGGACTCGCGGTGTACCGCGAGTTCGGCACCGGACCGGAACGGGGCACGGTGTACTTCCTCGGCGGTGGCTTCCTGGAGGTGTCTGGGCGGGCCGCGGAGCCGCCCGTGCCGCATCTGCGGCTGTGGCTCCAGGTGGCGGACGTCGCGGCCGCCCACGAGGAGCTGGTGGCGGCCGGGGTGGAGGTGCTGCGGGAGCCCGTGCGGGAGCCGTGGGGCCTGGTCGAGATGTGGATCGCAGATCCGGACGGACACCGCATCGTGCTCGTGGAGGTGCCGGAGGATCATCCGATCCGGTACCGGCCGGGGATCTAGGCACAGCGCTCCGGGATCATGCCGTGCCCACCGAATGGCGTAGGCCGCTCCCCCGCCGACCGGAATATGGACATCCGAAGGGGCCGCTGACGTGCGGCGACCCGGATCAGGCCGGAGGATGGCGCTGATCCGGGGATTCGGCGGCGCCGATCCGGATAGACGCAAGACCGGCACGGCCCTCGCAGTCCAGCCCAGGAGAAATCCGAGATGACCGCTCCCCGGAACACGAACGCTTCCCGTACCTCGAATGTGCCGCGGATCCTGATCGTCGGCGGCGGTTTCGCCGGGATGGAGTGCGCGCACAAGCTGGAGAAGGAGCTGAAGCCCGGCGAGGCCGTGCTGAAACTCATCAGTCCGATGGACCACCAGCTCTATCTGCCCCTGCTGCCACATGTCGCGTCCGGGGTGCTGACCCCGCAGTCGGTGGCCGTGCCGCTGCGCCGGATGCTGCGGCGCACCGCGATCCTGCCCGGCGGCGCGGTCGGCGTCGACCCGAAGGCGAAGGCCGTCGTCGTGCGGAAGATCAACGGCGAGGAGATCGTCGAGCGCTACGACCATCTCGTCCTGACCCCGGGCAGTGTCACCCGGCAGTTCGACATCCCGGGCGTCGACGAGCACGCGGTGGGGGTGAAGACCCTCGCGGAGGCGGCGTGGATCCGCGACCACGTGATCTCGCAGCTGGACCTCGCCGCGGCCAGCTCGGATCCGGCCGAGCGGGAGGCGCGGCTGCAGTTCGTCGTCGTGGGCGGCGGCTACGCGGGCACGGAGACGGCCGCCTATCTCCAGCGGCTGACGACGTCCGCCGTGAAGCGGTATCCGGGGCTCGACCCCGCGGACATCAAGTGGCATCTGGTCGACGTGGCGCCGAAGCTGATGCCGGAGCTGGGCGACCGGCTCGGCGACAAGGCCATGGCGATCCTGGAGCGCCGCGGGCTGCACGTCTCGCTCGGGGTGTCCGTCGCCAAGGCCACCGAGAACACCGTGACGCTCACCGACGGCCGGGAGCTGCCCTGCCACACGCTGATCTGGACGGCCGGTGTCGCCCCGAGCCCGCTGGTCGCCACCCTGGGCGCGGAGACCAACCGCGGCCGGCTCGTCGTCACGCCCCGGCTGACCGTGCCGGGCCTCGACGGTGTCTACGCCCTCGGTGACGCCGCGGCCGTCCCGGACATCGCCAAGGGCGGCGACGCGATCTGCCCGCCGACCGCGCAGCACGCGATGCGGCAGGGCTGGGCGGCGGCCCGCAATGTGCTCGCCGCCGTGCGCGGCACTCCCCTGACGCCGTACCGGCACAAGGACCTCGGACTCGTGGTCGACCTCGGCGGCATCCAGGCCGTGTCGAAGCCGATGGGGGTGCAGCTGACCGGGCTGCCCGCCCAGGTCGTCGCGCGCGGCTACCACCTGGGGGCGCTGCGGACGCTGACGGCGCGGTTCCGCACGGCGGCGAACTGGGGCCTGAACGCGGTGGCGGGCGACGACTTCGTGCGCACCGGGTTCCAGCGGCACCGGCCCGCCACGCTGAAGGACTTCGAGATGACGGACGCGTATCTGTCGCCGGAGGAGATCCAGGCTGCGGTCAGCGCGCAGGTCGCGGGGCGGGCGATGACGCCGCAGCGGCCCGACCTGCCGATCGCGCAGCTTCCCGAGTAGGCCGGGGCGGGAGCGGGCGGGGCCCGGGCGCTCAGACCCGGCCGCCGCCCAGCCGTCCTTCGAGCTGGAGCAGCAGTTCGCCGAGCAGCGCGGCGAGTTCGCCCTCGCGTCCGCCCGCGAGTCCCGCCAGCACCGAGGCCTCGTACGCGAGCTGCCGCGGCAGCACCTCGTCGACCAGGGCCCGCCCCTCCTCCGTCAGGCTCAGCTGCGACACGCGCCGGTCGCGCGTGTCGTTGCGCCGCGCGACGAAGCCGCGCTCCTGCAGCAGCTTCAGCCGCTTGGTGACCGCGGCGCCGGACGCGAAGGTCTCGCGGGCCAGATCACCGGGGGTCAGCTCACGGCCGGTCCGCCGCAGCGTTCCGAGCAGATCGAACTCGGGGCGGGTCAGGCCGGCGTGCCGCAACGGCGCGTCCTCGGCCTGCTGGAGCAGCGCGGCGCACCGGTTGATCCGCCCGATGATCTCCATCGGGCCCGTGTCGACGTCGGGGCGCACGGCCTGCCACTGCCGTACGACCGACGACACGGTGTCGGCCACCGTGTGCGGCTCCGTGTCCGCGCCCTGCTCCGTGCTCATACCTGCCCGACCGGCCCTTTCGACTGTCCCGACGGTCCGGGGCGCCGTCGGTGTCCACCAGTGTCGCCGATCGACGGCGCGCGGTGTTTCACCCGCGAAACACCGCGTGTGCTCCCCTGCGCCGCCTTACGCACCCGCCCACCGGGGCATCTCCTCGACAGCCGCGCGTAACGCGGGGCATGTGCGGGAGAGGGCAAGGGGGACCCGGGGTGCACGGATCGCTGTCGGCCGCCTGGCTGCTCGTCGCGCTGTGCGCGGCGACCGGCGCGTACTGCCTGCTGCGTCTGCGCAGCGCCGTGGAGGAGCAGCGCCGCACGGCGGGCGGCGAGGCGGTGATGGGCTTCGGCATGGCGCTGATGGCGGTGCCGGCGGCGGTCGTCGCGCCGCCGCGCTGGGCCTGGCTGCTGTACGCGGTGGTGTTCGGCGGCGCGGCCCTGCGGGCGCTGTGGGCGTCCCGTTCGGCGCCGGGGCATCACCTGCACCACCTCGTGGGCACGTTCGCGATGGCGTACATGGCGTTGGCGATGGCGGCCCGTCCGGCGGCGCACGCCCAGCACGGCGGTGCGGGCGCCCCCGTGCTGACCGGTCTGCTCCTCCTGTACTTCACGGCGTACGTCCTGTGGACGGGCGCCCGGCTGGCCCCGCTCGCCACGGCCCCGTCGGGCTCTTCCCCTGGCGGCACGGTGTCGGCGGGCTGGGGCGACCGGCCGGAGCTGGCGCGGGCCTGCCGGCTGTCCATGGGGATCGGGATGCTGGCGATGCTGCTGGCGATGTGACGCCCGCACGTTCCGGAGCCCCACGTGCGGGTGAACGAAACCGTGGCGTACATCACTTGGCGCCTCAGGCCGTATCGGGCGCCGCGTGCGACTCATAGGGTGACGGGCATGACAGTCCCCGTAGCGCTGTTGCTGCTCGGCGCCCTCGCCGCTGTCGTCGCTCCGCGTCTCCTCGCGCGCGCCGACTGGCCCGAGCGGGAGCCGATCGTCGCGCTGTGGGTGTGGCAGTGCGTGGTGGCCGGCGTCCTGCTGTGCTGCGCGCTGTCCATGACGCTGAGCGCGGCCGCCGCCTGGAAGGCCGTGCGCGGGCATGTCTTCGCCCCCGCGCCGCACTCGGTCGTGGCGGCCTACGCTCCCGGTGGCACCGGCCCCTGGGCGGGCGCCGTCGCCGTGACGCTGGCGCTCGGCGGGGCCTGGACGGCGGCGATGCTGGTGCGCGAGGTGCACCGGGCGCGGGTGCGCCGGGCCCGGCGCCGCGCCGAACTCCAGGTGCGCGCCCCGTTGTTGCCCGGCGAGGAGCCCGGTTCGGACCGTCTCGTCGTCCTGGAGGGCGAGCGTCCCGACGCCTGGTGGCTGCCCGGACAGAGTCCTCAACTGGTCATCACCACCGCCGCGTTGCGCCGCCTGAAGGGGCGTCAGCTCGACGCGGTGCTCGCGCACGAGATGGGTCACGCGCAGTGGCGGCACGACTGGCTGCTGCACTGTTCCGGCGCGCTGGCCTCCGGCTTTCCGCAGGTGCCGGTGTTCGCGGCGTTCCGCGACGAGATGCACCGGCTGGTCGAGCTGGCCGCGGACGATGTCGCCTCGCGCCGCTTCGGCCGGCTGACCATCGCGCTGGCGCTGGTGGAACTCAACGAGGACCGGGGAGTGTTCTCCGGCCCCTGCCCGACGCCCCAGGCGCATGTGCCCCAGCGGGTCCACCGCCTGCTCGCGCCGCCGTCCCGGCTCACCCCGGGCCGCCGCCTCCGGCTGACGGCCGCCGCCGCACTCGTCCCCCTGGTCCCGCTCCTGGTGACGTTCGTGCCGGGGCTGCGGGCGCTGGGTTAGACAAGGCTCTCGGCGCACCCCCGGGGCCGCGCCGGGCTGGATCGTGTCCGGTGCCATGAGCGAGGATCGGCTCATGCATCCGGCACCGCCCGACTCCCCGTCCGAAGCCCCGTCCACCCGCGGCCGTCTCGCGGCGCCGCTGCCGCTCCTGCTGTTCGCCCTGCTGTCCTTCGCCCTGCTCCTGGTGCTGGTGGCGGCCCGCTGGAATCCGCTGATGGAGACGGACACGGACATCTCCCGCTCGCTGCACCGCGAGGCCGTCGCCGATCCGGGCCTCACGCGGGCCAACCGCGTCCTGTCGGACTGGGTGTGGGACCCGTGGACGATGCGCGCGCTGTGCGCGGTGGTCGTCGTCGGGCTGGCGTGGCGGCTGCGGGACGCGGTGCTGGCCGGCTGGGTCGCGGCGACGTGCCTGCTGGGCACCCTGCTGCAACAGGCCCTCAAGGCGCTGGTCGACCGGCCGCGGCCGGTGTGGCCCGATCCGGTGGACTCGGCGCACTACGCGGCGTTCCCCTCGGGGCACGCGATGACGGCGACGGTCGTGTGCGGGCTGCTGCTGTGGCTGCTGCGTCGCCACGGTGCGGGACGCGCTCTGTGGCGTACGGCTCTCGTCGTGTCGGTCGTCTCGGTGCTGGGGGTCGGGCTGACCCGGCTGTGGCTCGGGGTGCACTGGCCGTCCGACGTGGCAGGCGGCTGGCTGCTCGGCGCGTTCACGGTCCTGCTGTCCACGGTCGCGTACGAGAGGTGGAGGGGCGCGGGCGGGGGCTCTTGACCCGCGCGCCGGGCCGCGCGGAGCATCGGGCGCATGACGATCAAAGCCGTGCTCTTCGACTTCTCCGGCACCCTGTTCCGGATCGAGTCCACCGCGTCGTGGCTGCGTGCCGCGCTCGACACGACGCAACTGACCTTGCCCGAAGCCGAGTTCGACCGCGCGGTCGCCGGTCTTGACGCGGTCGGGGCGCTCCCCGGCGGCAGCACCCAGCACATCGATTTCCCGGCGCATCTGGCCGGGCTGATGGCCGTCCGCGACGTGGACGCGCAGCGCCATCGGGCGGCGTACACGGGTCTCGCGCGCGAGGTGCCGCTGCCCGACGACCGGCTCTACGACGCCCTCTACGAACGCCACATGGCGCCGGAGGCGTGGCTCCCCTACCCCGACGCGCTCGACGTCCTCACCGCGTTGCGCGGGCGCGGCGTTCCGGTGGGCGTGGTCAGCAACATCGGCTGGGACCTGCGCCCCGTCTTCGTCGAGCACGGCCTCGACCCGTACATCGGCACCTACGTCATGTCGTACCGGCACGGTGTCCAGAAGCCGGACGCCCGGCTGTTCGCGGCCGCGTGCGCGGACCTCGGCGTGGCCCCGGCGGACACGCTGATGGTCGGCGACGACCGGCGCTCGGACGCGGGCGCGGCGGACATCGGCTGCGCGGTGCGCTTCGTGGACCATCTGCCGGTGGCCCAACGGCCGGACGGGCTGCGCCCGTTGCTCGACCTGCTGTGACGGCCACCTGCGCACCGGTCCCCCTCTCACCCTTGTAAAGGTTTCTTTAGAAAGATACCTTTAGACGCATGGAGGAACCCTGCACGCCCCAGCGCACCGTCCATCTCGAAGACCCCCGCGCCCTGCGCGCCTACGCCCATCCGACCCGGATGAAGCTGGTCGGGCTGCTGCGTGTGGAGGGTCCGTTCACCGCCACCCGGGCCGCGGAGCTCACGGGCGAGTCCGTCGCCAGTTGCTCGTACCACTTGCGCATGCTCGCCAAGTACGGCCTGGTGGAGGAGGCGGAGAGCGGCGCGGGACGGGACAAGCCGTGGCGGGCCACGGCCCACTACACGGACTGGCGGGGCGTCGACAGCGAGGCGGCCGACGCGCTCAGCACCACCATGGCGCAGCGCTACTTCGAGTCGATGACGCAGGCGCTGCTGACCCGCAGGGAGCTGCCCGCCGACTGGCGTGCGGCGGAGGAGTTCGGCGACGACGTCGTGTACGTGACGGCGGCCGAACTCGCCGACCTGACACGGCGGTTCAGAGAGCTCGTGGAGTCCTACAACGACCGGCTCGACGACCCGGCGAAGCGCCCGGAGGGGGCGGAGCCGGTGACGGTGCTGCGCGTCGCGTTCCGCAACCGCCGAGAGGGGACGACCTCATGAACCACCCGGACATCCACGCCTACGTCCATGCCGCCCGCACCGCCGAACTGCGGGCCGCGGCCCGCGCCCACCGGCTGCGCCGGGCGGCCGCCGCGGACCGTTCGGGCAGCGGCGTCGCACCCGTGCGCCATCGGGTCGCCTGGCTGCTGATCGAGACGGGGCTGCGGCTCCTGCGCCCGCCGGCCGTACCCCGTCCCGCAGGGCACTGAGGGACCCGCCCGCCACCGGAGTGGATCCGCCGTCGGTGACGGGCGGGCGTCTGGGGCCCGTCCGGCGGATCAGGTCGCAGCCGGGCGGCCCGCGCATTTCTGTGCTGGTGAGCGGGGTCTGGCACGCCCGCGACAAGGTCCGCCGGACAGGCCCTAGTCGGCCTGCTTCTCGCCGGAGCGGTGCGGCCAGGAGGTGTGGGTGTACGCGTGCAGGTGATCACTGTCGTGACCGGCGCCGAGGGTGCAGCGCAGGGTGTCCCCCGGCTTGCGGATGAAGCAGAGGACCGGGATGAGGGACCAGCCCTCCTTGTTCTGGGGTTGCATCGACGTGCTCATGCCTGTCTTACGCCGTCGTGGGGTGCGCCGGATGCACCGTTCACCCGGCCGGTCGCCTTTCGCGAGGTGGCTGCGGCAGGGCGCACAGGAGTGCGGATCCCAGGGCGGGGCAGGAGGGAGTCATGAAGGTTCCGGTCGTCCTGGGTCTCGTCGGCAGCGCGGCGGCCCGGTGCGCGAAGTCGCGGAAGGACCACTGACCATCCACCCTGGACTTATGCCCACCGCCCCGATAATCGTCCATCCGCCGCTCGGCACCGGCGGTCGGCGCGTCACCGCGCGCGGGCAGATTCTCGGCCTCGCCCACAGCGACAACGATGTCCTGGAATTCTTGCGCCGCGCGGGCCTCGACCACGCGGAGGCGCTGCTCGACGATCCCGCCTGGGTGAAGTGGCGCGGCGGGCGCGCGCACCACTACGAAGCGGCCTGAACGCGCCGGGGCCCCGCCGTCGGCACGGCGGGGCCCCGGACGATCGGTCCGCGACGGAGGTCACGACTGCGGCGGCTGCCCGTCCTGGCCCTTGTCGCCGCCCAGCTGCTGCTTGAGCTTGTCCTGGGCCGTGTCGACCTGGCCGCTGTACTTGCCCTGAGTCTTTCCGTCGACGAAGTCACCGGCCTTGTCGATTCCCTTGCCGGCTTGGTCCTCGTGCCCCTTGAGCATCTGCTTGAGCTTGTCCATCACGGACATGGTCGGCCTCCTAGGTTCGAGCCCTGTGTCCAGGATGCGGTCGGGCCGCCCCTGTCGCATCCTGGCCGCGTCCGGCGGGTGAGTCCAGCCCCCGGCCGGGCCGGGGACGGCTCGGGCGCGACGGCCTCACCGTACGGCGGTCCTGGCACACGAGTACCGCAATCCACTTGCGATACATTGACGCCATGGAGTCATCCTCGCCCACCGTCGAGCAGATCGCCGCGGCAGGCCATCGCCGCCGCCGCGACGCCGACCGGCTCAAGAAGTCCAGCGCCGAGCTGAGGGAGCTCGTCCTGTCGGCGCTGCGCGAGGGGCGTCTCAAGCCCACCAGGGTCGCGGAGGCCTCCGGGTGGACCGGTGCGCATGTGCGGAAGATGGCCCGCGAGGCGGGGATCGAGCCCGACGAGCGGTACCGCGAGCGCGCCGAGCGGCTCAGGAAGGCCCAGGAGCCGGCCGATGCATGACCTCGTGCGGTGGCTCGGCGCCCAACTCGACGCGGACACCCGCCAGGCGAGCAGCGTGCACGCCCTCGAGTGCGACATCCACGCCTACCTTCAAGGTGATCTGGACGCCGTGAAGGCGGCCATGGCGATGTTCCACGAGGCGCCGGGCGCGGTCTGCGACTGCGGGATCCCGGCACGGGTGCTGCGCGAGACCGACACCAAGCGGCGCATCGTCGCCCGCGTGCGCGACGCCCTCACGGAGGCCGAGTCCCCCGACCATCTCGTGAGCCGCCCGGCGCGCGTGACGCTGCTGGCGGTGGAGCCGATCGCCAAGGAACTGGCCACCGTGTACGCGGACCGGCCCGGATACCGCGAGGAGTGGCGCCCGTGATCCCCCAGGCGATCTTCCTGCCTCTCTCGCACGGGGCCCCGCAGTGGCTGAAGATCACGATCGCGGTCGTGGCCCTCGGGCTGGTCGCGGCGCGCTTGTGGTTGTTTTTCCGCCGACGGAAGTGACGGGCCACCCGGTATCAACCGGCCAGTTCGGACGGTTCCTCGGCTGACTCGTCCGCTGAGGCCGGGATTCGGACGCGGACTGTCAGGTCGGCGGCCAGGAACCGGTCCGGCCCATCATGGAACCGCTCCGTCAGCAGGCCTCGCCCGAACCGTCCTGGATCGGCCCCGACGGTCCCGGACCCCGTATACAGAACCGGCCGTATTCGGACGATCCCCCGCGTCGCCCGAATACGGCCGGCCCACCTCCGCGCGCCGCGGCCTTGAGGCCGGGGGCCGAGATGCGTTGAGTATAGTTGGCTGAGAGCCAGTCAACGCAGGAGATAAGAATGTCCCCCCGCAGCGCATCGGTCAATGAGGAGTTGCGCCGACGTTCCCGCGAGCGGCTTCTCCAGGCGACGTTGGAACTGGTCGGGGAGCGGGGGTACGACGCGACGACGCTCGGCGACATCGCGGACCGGGCCGGATCCGCCCGGGGGCTGGTCTCGTACTACTTTCCCGGCAAGCGGCAGTTGCTGCAGTCCGCCGTGCACCGGCTGATGAACCGGACGCTTCAGGAGGCCCTGGAGCGGGAGCCGCGCCCCGCCGACGACGACGGGGACGAGCGGCTGGCGCGGGCCGTCGACGCGATTCTCGGACTCGCCCGCGATCAGCCAGTGCTGATGCGGACGCACATGGCCGGAATCCTGCAGGCCGAGGGGTTCGTGCAGTGCCCGGAGCAGCAGCGGCTCGCGGCGCTGCTGCGCGACACCGTCCTGCGGCACGGGACGCTCGACGTCGACCGGGACTATCCGCTGCTGCGGGCCCTGCTGATGGGGGCCGTCTTCGCCGCGCTCGTGCCGGGTGCGCCGATGCCGGTGGTGCGGCTGCGGGCCGAGTTGTTCGAGCGCTACGGGCTGGCGTGGGAGTCGGGCTTCCCGCCGGACGGCGGTCCTGACGACCTGCCGTCCGACGAGAATCCCGCGCACGCCCGCGCGGCCGACTTCTCCCGCTACTTCGAGCCGCTGTTGCCGGCCGCGATGGAGCGGGATCAGTCGGATCAGTCGGATCAGTCGGATCAGTCGAAGTAATCTGGCTGCGTCTGGGTGTTGAGCTCGTCCAGGTGGATCCGCTTGGCCGGGTCCGTGCGCCGGTCGCTGAGCTTCAGGACGTCGAAGCCCTTCGCGATGTCGTTGGAGTAGATGTAGCCGTTGTAGTAGTACGCGGACCAGGAGCCGCCGACGGTGAGGGTGTCGGTGGTCAGCGGGCCCCGCTCGAAGTAGGCGATCTCCTTCGGCTTGGCGGAGTCGGTGAAGTCCCAGACCGAGACGCCGCCCTGGTACCAGGCCTGCACCATGAGGTCCTTGCCCTTGACCGGGATCAGCGAGCCGTTGTGCGCGACGCAGTTCTCGGTGTCGGCCTGGTGGCGCGGGATCTTGTAGTAGCTGCGGAAGACGAGCTTGCTCTTGTCGCCCTTGCCGACGATGTCGTAGATGCCGTCGGCGCCGCGGTCCGGGCCGATCGCGGCGTTGCAGGTGGCCGCTCCGCCGCCGCCGAGCTCGTCGGTGAACACGACCTTCTTCGCGGTCTGGTTGAAGGTCGCCGAGTGCCAGAACGCGAAGTTGACGTTGTCCTGGACCTGGTCGATGACCTTCGGGCGCTCCGGGTCCTTGATGGAGAACAGGATCCCGTCACCCATGCAGGCGCCGGCCGCCAGGTCCTTGGAGGGCAGGACCGTGATGTCGTGGCAGCCCGTGGTCTTGGAGACGCCGGGGTTGGTGGGCGCGCCCGGGTTGCCGCCGCCGTCGGGGCCCTCACCGGGGAAGAGGACGGGGAAGCCGACCAGGGCTGCCTTCTGCGGGGCCTTGCGCGGCACCTTGATGACGGAGATGCCGTCGTGCGGGGGCTGGCAGTCGGGGAACGAGGCGCTCGGCGAGTACGAGGAGACGTACACGTAGACGTTCTTCTTCTCCGGCACCAGCGTGTGCGTGTGCGAGCCGCACGCCGTCTCCACGGCGGCGACGTACTTGGGGTTCCGCTTGTCGCTGATGTCGAAGACCTTCATGCCCTCCCACGACGACTTCTCGGTCGCGGGCTGGGTCGTGGAGGCACAGGAGTTGTCGCTGCGCGAGCTGTCCGTGGACAGGAAGAGCAGGTTCCCGGAGACGGAGATGTCGTTCTGCGAGCCGGGACACAGGACCTGGGCGACGGTCCTCGGCGCCTTCGGGTTGCTGATGTCGAAGATGCGGAAGCCGTCGTAGTTGCCGGCGAAGGCGTACCTGCCCTGGAAGGCGAGGTCCGAATTGGTGCCGGGCAGCGCGTCCTTGGGGATGTTGGTGAGGTGCTCGATGTTGGCGGAGTGGACGACCTCGTCCTGGGCGGGTATGTCGCCTGCGGCTATCGCCGCCTCGGCCTGCGCCTGCGCGCTCTTCGAGACGTCGCGCGGCGCGGCGGAGCGGTCCCCCGGGTCGGGGGTCGCCGACACGGGCCCCGCGGCGAGCAGGGCTGCCAGGAGTCCGGCCGCGGCCGTGGCGACTCCCAGGCGTCTTCCGCGTGTTCGGGCGAAGCTGTGCAACAGGGTCACTGTTGTCTCCCTCGTCTCCCTGATCGATGGTGACGTCGTTCGTTCGTGAACGGTTCACGCATCCCCCGAGTATCGTCTTCATCATGCACAGATCAACAGATGGCAACGCACTCGTCATGAAAGTTGCTGTGCCCGCGCTGCTCGCGGCGCTTGCCCTCGGGGTGAGCGGATGCGACTCGGGGGGCGACGCCACGGCCGACTCCCGTGCGTCCGCGGGGAGTTCGGTGATCGCGCCGGGCAAGCCGGGCGAGGCGGCGGAGACCCTGTCGGCGCAGGACGCACAGGAGCGCAAGGCGGACGACCGGCCCAACTCGGCGGACGTCGGCTATGCGCAGATGATGATCCACCACCATGAGCAGGCGCTGACGATGACTCAACTCGCGCCGAAGCGAGCCGAGTCGGACAAGGTGAAGCGGCTCGCCGAGCGGATCACGGCGGCGCAGGGGCCGGAGATCGAGACGATGCGCGCGTGGCTGAAGAAGTACGGGAAGCCGCAGTCCGCCTCCGGGCACGCGGCGCACGACGCGATGCCCGGGATGGCGACCGAAGGACAGTTGAAGAAGCTGCGGGCCGCGCGCGGGGCCGCGTTCGACGCGCTGTTCCTGAAGCTGATGATCACGCATCACCAGGGCGCGGTGACGATGGCCACGGAGGTCAAGAGCGACGGGAACGACGTGGTCGTCGAGGAGATGGCCGACGATGTGATCGCGCAGCAGACCACGGAGATCTCCCGCATGCGCGAGATGTCCTGACCCCGGGCCCGCCCGCGCCGGCGGCGTTCCCGCCTCAGCGTCGGTTGTGGCGGGGCGCCAGCAGGCCGGCGTCCCGTGCGCCCGCGATCAGCCGCAGGGACTTGCGGCGGCTGCGGCCGGTCGCGCACATGACCGCGAGGACCGGATCGGAGCCCTCGCTCTGAGCCGCGCGGTAGGCCTCGGCGACGGCGCGGCGGCCCTCGACGCCGCGCGGCAGGGCGGAGCGGGCACGGCGGGCCGACGTCTCCCCGGGGCCGCCGGGGGCGGGCACAGCATGGTCGGGCTGGTCGGCGACGGTCCGGCAGGCGTCCTGGAGCGAGCCCTCGATCCAGGCCCCGAGCGACGCGAACTCCGCGAGGGAGAGCGGCGGTTGGGCCCTTACGTCCTCGATGGAGACACGGCCGTCGGCCACGACGGCGAGGACATCGGCATGGGCGCCGTGGCCGAAGGCGAGCCGGACGTGGAACCACGGCGAGGGGCAGGCGCCCACGACGTCGTCCCGGAGGTCGCCCGCCACCGAGCCGTGGCCCTGGATCTCCCACCGCGGTTCTGCGGAAACAGCATCGTTCAGTCGATAATGATCAGCGACGTCGAAGAATGAACTTTCCAGCACCCACGCACCGTAACCCTTCGATCACACTTGATCATCAAAGGCGCGCAGAGACCCCACGCCGCGCCTCTCCCCCGTCGCGGCGCGCGGTGCCATGCTGAGGCACATCAGCGCAGCATTGGCGGAAGGAGCCGCACGTGCCGCACATCGCCGTCGTGGGTTCGGGGCCGAGCGGGGTCTACGCCGCCCAGTGCCTCGTCCAGCAGCTACGCGTCCCGGACATCCGGGTCGACGTGCTCGACCGGCTCCCCTGTCCGTACGGCCTGGTGCGCTACGGCGTGGCGCCCGACCACGAGAAGATCAAGTCGCTCCAGGGAAATCTGCGCAAGGTGCTGGAGGACGACCGGGTGCGGTTCCTCGGCGGTGTCGAGGTCGGCCCGGCGCTGCCGCCCGCGAAGCTGCTGGAGCTGTACCACGCGGTGGTGTACTGCGTGGGCGCCGCGGCCGACCGCCGGCTCGGGGTGCCCGGCGAGGACCTGCCCGGCAGCTGGTCGGCGACCGACTTCGTGGCCTGGTACAGCGCGCATCCGGACGCGAGGGACGACGGGTTCGTCCGGGGTGTGCGCGCCGCCGTCGCGATCGGCGTGGGAAATGTCGCCGTGGACGTCACCCGGATGCTGGCCCGCGGCGCCGCCGAGCTGGCGCCCACCGACATCCCGCAGGCGGCGCTGTCCACGCTGGGCGCCAGCGAGGTGCGGGACGTGTACATGGTGGGGCGGCGCGGACCGTCGCAGGCCCGCTTCACCACCAAGGAGCTGCGCGAGCTGGCCTCACTACCGGACACGCAACTCGTCGTTGACGAGGCGGAGTTGGCGCTCGACCCGGCGTACGCGGACCCGTCGGCGCTGCCCGCCGCGAACCGGCGGAACGTGGAGGTGCTGCGCGGCTGGGCCGCCCTGCCGCACGAGGAGCGGCGCCGCCGGATCCATCTGCGGTTCTTCCTGCGGCCCGTCGAGATCGTCGGGCGGGACGGCCAGGTGGCCGGGGTGCGGTTCGAGCGGACGCTGCCGGACGGCGACGGCGGGGTCGTCGGCACGGGGACGTACGAGGAGATCGGCGCGCAGCTGGTGCTGCGGTCGGTGGGGTATCGCGGGGTGCCGCTGGACGGGCTGCCGTTCGACGCCGGGCGCGGGACCGTGCCGCAGCTCGCGGGGCGGGTGCTGCGCGAGGGGCGGGTGTCGCCGGGCGAGTACGTGGCGGGGTGGATCAAGCGCGGGCCGACCGGCGTCATCGGCACCAACCGGCCGTGCGCGAAGGAGACCGTGACCTCCCTGCTCGACGACGCCCCGGTGCTCACGGCGCGAACCCTCGCCGGGGATCCGCTGGCGGGACTCGTCGGCGCCGGGCTGCGGCCGGTCGACTGGGCGGGCTGGCTCGGGATCGAGCGCGCCGAGGCGGAGTTGGGGCGCACGCTGGGCCGCGGACCGGTGAAGATCCCCGACTGGGAAGGGCTGTTGGGCGCCGCGGGCACCGGTTCGTAGGCGATCCCCGGCGGGCCCGGGGGTCCGACACATCCCGGCAACATCCGCGCAATCAACAAAACGTTTAACCCGAATACGGTCTCGTGCTGCCGCCCCTCCCGCTGTCCCCCGGGACTCCCCTGGCCTTGGAGCACGTATGCCACAGACACACCCTGTCGATCAGGTGCCGCCCGTACGCCAGTTGGCGGCGTTCGGGCTGCAGCACGTTCTCGCCATGTACGCGGGCGCGGTCGCCGTCCCGCTGATCGTGGGCGGCGCGATGAAGCTGCCGCCGGCCGATCTCGCGTATCTCATCACCGCCGACCTGCTGGTGTGCGGGATCGCGACGCTGATCCAGTGCGTCGGCGTGTGGCGCTTCGGCATCCGGCTGCCCATCGTGCAGGGGTGCACGTTCGCGGCCGTCTCGCCGATGGTGCTGATCGGGACGACGGGCGGCGGGCTGCCCGCCATCTACGGCGCGGTGATCGTCGCGGGGCTCGCGATGATGCTGCTCGCGCCGGTCTTCGGGCGGCTGCTGCGCTTCTTCCCGCCCCTGGTGACCGGCACGGTGATCCTGATCATCGGGCTGTCGCTGCTGCCGACCGCGGGGACCTGGGCGGCGGGCGGGGCCGGGGCGGAGGACTTCGGGGAGCCGAAGAACCTCGCGCTCGCCGCGTTCGTGCTGGTGCTCGTGCTCGGGGTGCAGCGGTTCGCGCCGCCCGCGCTGAGCCGGATCGCGGTGCTCGTCGGCATTCTGGCCGGTACGGCGGTGGCGATACCGCTCGGGTTCACGGACTTCGGGGCGGTCGGGGACGCGAACTGGGTGGGGATCAGCACGCCGTTCCACTTCGGGGCACCCGAGTTCCACGGCGCGGCGATCGTGTCGATGCTGATCGTGGCGCTGGTGACGATGACCGAGACGACCGGTGACTTCATCGCGGTCGGCGAGATGACGGAGCGCCCGGTGGACCGGCGCGCGCTCGCCGACGGCCTGCGCGCCGACGGCTTCTCGACCGTCCTCGGCGGGGTCTTCAACACCTTCCCGTACACGGCGTTCGCGCAGAACGTCGGTCTGGTCGGCATGACGAAGGTGCGCAGCCGCTGGGTGGTCGCCGTCGCGGGCGGCATCCTCGTGGTGCTCGGACTGCTGCCGAAGCTGGGCGCGGTGATCGCCGCGATACCGTCGCCGGTCCTCGGCGGCGCGGGTCTGGTGATGTTCGGGACGGTCGCCGCGAGCGGCCTGAAGACCCTGTCGAAGGTCGAGTTCGAGGGCAACGGCAATCTGACGGTGGTCGCCGTGTCCGTCGCGCTCGGTGTGCTGCCGGTGGGCGTGCCGACGCTGTACGAGAAGTTCCCGCACTGGTTCCAGACGGTGATGGACAGCGGGATCAGCGCGGGCTGCGTCACCGCGATCGTGCTGAACCTGCTCTTCAACCACCTTCCGGCGAGGGGCGGTTCCGCGGACGGCCCGGCGGAGGCGAGTGAGGTGCCGGCCGTTCCCGCCCAGGCGGCGGCGAGCGCGGACGCGCCGGTGAAGTAGCCGGACCGGAGGGGCGGCTCAGGCGCCGAGCCGCTCCTCCTGCCGGTCGGCCGCGGCCAGGACGCTGTCCAGCAGACCGGGGAACAGCGCGTCGAGATCGGCCCTGCGCAGTCCGTTCAGCTTCGTGGTGCCGCGGTAGACCTGCTCGATCACTCCGCTCTCGCGCAGCACCCGGAAGTGGTGGGTGGTCGTCGACTTGGTGACGGGCAGATCGAAGTGCGAGCAGGACAGCTCGGCCGCACTCCGCGCACTCGCCATCTCGCGGACGACCGCGAGCCGCATCGGGTCGGACAGCGCGTGCAGCACCCCTTCAAGGCGGATCTCCTCGCGGGCCGGGTGCACGAGCGTGCGGCTTCCGGTGGCCTGCGGTGCTGCGGTCGCCATGACGACCTCCCCTTCACGTCTCTCTGTCGAGCGGCTCGACGCTCATTGTACGAGAACCCTCGTAGTTTGACATTCGCCGTACTACGATGGCTATCGTACGAGGAACCAGTCGAGCCCATACGAATGGAGTCCGCCGTGAGCGCGCTGTTCGAGCCCTACACCCTCCGGTCCCTGACCGTACCGAACCGCGTCTGGATGCCGCCGATGTGCCAGTACAGCGCCGCTGCGGAGGGCCCGCTGACCGGCGCCCCCGATGACTGGCACTTCCAGCACTACGGCGCCCGGGCGGCCGGCGGCACGGGCCTGATCATCGTCGAGGCGACGGGCGTCAGCCCCGAGGGCCGCATCTCCCCGTACGACCTCGGCATCTGGAACGACGCGCAGGTCGAGGCCTTCCGTCGGATCACCGCGTTCCTGAAGTCGCAGAACACGGTGCCGGGGATCCAGCTGGGTCACGCGGGCCGCAAGGCGTCCACCGACCGTCCCTGGCTGGGCGGCGCCCCCCTCGGTCCGGAGGACCACGGCTGGCAGGCCGTCGCGCCGAGCGCCGTCGCCTTCGACGAGAAGCACCCGGTGCCCACCGAGCTGACCGTCGACGCCATCAAGGAGATCGTCCAGCAGTTCGCGGACGCGGCACGGCGCTCGCTCGACGCCGGGTTCGAGGTCATCGAGATCCACGGTGCGCACGGCTACCTGATCGGCCAGTTCCTCTCCCCGCACTCCAACAAGCGCACCGACGAGTACGGCGGTTCCTACGAGAACCGCACCCGGTTCGCCCTGGAGGTCACCGACGCCGTGCGCGCCGTGTGGCCCGAGGAGCTGCCGCTGTTCTTCCGCATCTCCGCCACCGACTGGCTGGACGGGCAGGAGGGCTGGACCGCCGACGACACCGTCCGCTTCACCGCCGAGCTCAAGGAGCACGGGGTGGACCTGATCGACGTGTCGACCGGCGGCAACGCCTCCGGGGTGCGCATCCCGGTCGGCCCCGGCTATCAGGTGCCCTTCGCCGCGCGCGTGCGTCACGAGGCCGGTGTGCCGGCCGCCGCGGTCGGCCTGATCACCGAGATCCAGCAGGCCGAGAAGATCATCGTGGACGGCGAGGCGGACGCCGTGCTGGTCGGCCGTGAGCTGCTGCGCGACCCGTCGTTCGCCCGGCACGCGGCCCGCGAGCTCGGCGCCGACGTGCACGTGCCGGACCAGTACCACCGGTCGGTCTGAGCCGGACGCGGACGGTCCGGGCCCGGAAAGAGCCGGGACGGAGAGAGCCATCAGGGCGGAGGCGCCGGAGCCTCCGCCCTGACGTGTGTGCGGGTCTGGGCCGGTGCCCATCGCCCGCACGGGCACGGTGGGCGCATGCACATGGCCCGGCCGAGGGGCCGTACTCGATGCTGAACAACCACCGGCCACGCGCCTGACCACCGGAAAGAACGGTGTCCGCGCGAGGCCGCCGCCTCCCCCACGGCAACTCCACGGCAATCTCCGGCAACCCCTGCTGCGCCGACGCGCGCACGCGGGAAGGACTGTGATGCTCTCTCTACCTGACGCGGTGCACGCGGCAGCCACCCGCACCGCCATGCGGCGGCTGCTGCCGGTGCTCGGCCTGGCCTATTTCATGTCCTACGTGGACCGGACGAACATCGCGCTGGCCAAGACCCGGCTCGAGGCCGACATCGGAGTGAGCGCGGCCGCGTACGGACTGGGCGCCGGCATCTTCTTCCTCAGCTACGCGCTGCTCGAAGTGCCCAGCAACATGGTGCTCTACCGGGTGGGCGCCCGCGTGTGGATCGCGCGGATCGCGGTGACCTGGGGGCTGGTCTCCGCCGCCATGATGTTCGTGCAGGGAGAGGTCTCCTTCTACGTCCTGCGGTTCGTGCTCGGCGCCGCCGAGGCCGGGCTCTATCCGGCGCTGATGTACACGGTGACGCTCTGGTTCGCCCAGCGGCACCGGGTCCCGGTCGTCGGGCTCGTGTACACCGCGCCCGCGCTCGCCACCTTGCTCGGGGCGCCGGCCGGCGGCGGGCTCATGAGCCTGGACGGGGTCGCCGGGCTCGAGGGCTGGCAGTGGATGTTCCTCGTCGAGGGCCTGGTCACCGTGGCGATCGGCGTGCTCGTCTGGTTCGTGCTGCCGAGCCGCCCGGAGGACGCCAGGTGGCTGTCGGCCGAACAGGCGGCCTCACTGACCCGGCACGCGGCCGCCGGCGCCGAACCGTCGCCGCACCGGCTGCGCGGCAACTTCGGCCTCGCCTTCGCGCGCCCCATCGTGCTGCTGCTGTCGGGCACGTACTTCGTGAACCAACTCGTCGGGTCCGCCGTCGGGTTCAACCTGCCGTCGATCGTGCAGGGGCTCGGCGTCTCGAGTCCGATGAACATCGGGCTCGTCACCGGCACGATAGGTCTGGCGATCCTCGCCGGAGTGCTCTTCTTCCCCTGGCTCCAGGGCAGGGTGGGCCGGGACACCGAGCTGATCGTGCTGTGCGCGCTGGCCGGGACGGGGATCATGGCGGCCTATCTGGCCGTCGACGCGGCAGGGGCGCGGTTCGCGCTCCTCTTCGCCGCCAACTTCTTCCTCACCGGCACGCTGCCGCTGTTCTGGTCCGTGGCGATGTCCCGGATGTCGGGTCTGATGGCCGCCGTGGGCCTGGCGTTCATCAACACGATCGGGCTGCTCGGCGGCTTCGTCGGACCGCTGGTGTTCGGTCTCATCGAGGACCGCAGCGGTGACGCGGACGCCCCGTTCGTCTTCGTCGTCGTCGCGGGTCTGGTGGGCAGCGTGCTGGCCGCGGCGCTGAAGTGGACGGTGAGCCGCGAGGAGCGGACCGGCGTGCCCGCCGTGGCGGCGGCCGCCGACTGAGCGACCCCCGCCCCCCTCTCTTGGGCGGTTGCCCAGGTGACGCCCCCGTCACCTGGGCAACCGCCCGTTCCTCTTCCCAGGCGGCAGGGCGGATGCCTATTCTCCGGCCATGAACGACGAGTCGGCGCTGCGCCGCGAGCTGGCCCTGACGCTGCTCACCGATCTCGACCCCCTGATCGCCGAGCTGGCGGCCGACATCCGCGCCCACAGCACGCGCTACGCCAGCGGCCGGCCCGTCTCGCCCGAGGACCTCGAACTGACGCTGCGCGGCAACATGGAGCTGGCGCTCGGCGAGTTCGGCCGGCTGCCCGGCGACCAGCGCCGCTTCGAGGCCGTCGCCGCGGAGAACGGGCGGCTGCGTGCCGAGCAGGGCATGCCCCTGGCCACGGTCCTCCAGGCCTACCGGCGCGGCGGGCGTGTGCTGTGGCAGGCCATGGCCGACTGGATGCGGGACCGGCCCCCGTCGCAGCAGCGGCTGGTCGGCGACATGGCCGGCGCGGTCTGGGAGACCATCGACCGGTTCTCGTCCGAGATGGCCGACGCCTACCGGCTGCGCACACTGGAGCTGGAGCACCGCGACGCGTCCCGGCGCGGCGCCCTGTTCGAGGCGCTGCTCGACGGCCGGGCCGGCGACCCGGCGGTGGCCGCCGCGGCCGCCTCCGCACTCGGCGTGCCCCGGCACGACCGGTTCGTGGTCGTCCTCATCGCCCAGGACGCCCGGGACCCCGCCTCGCCGCCCGAGCCCGGGCCCGCCCTGGAGACGGTCGGCATGTGGTCGTTCTGGCGCTCGCGCGGCGAGACCGTGGCGGGGCTCGTCCGGCTCGGGGCGCACGAACCGGCGGACCTCGTCGACACGCTGCGCGCCCACCTCGGCTACCGGGCCGGGGTCTCCCCCGTCTTCGGCGAACTCGCCCTCGCCGACCAGGGGCTGCGGCTCGCCCGGCGGGCCCTCGACACCCTCGCCCCGGGCCACGGGGAGGTCGCCGAACTCGACGAACGGCTCGTGCACGCCGCCCTCGGCACGGAGCCGGAGATCGCGGAGCGGCTGGTGGCGCGCTATCTGGACAAGGTGCTGAGCAGCGGCGTCGAGGGCCCCGCGCTGCTCACGACCTTGCGGGTGTGGCTCGACTCGGGCTGCTCGGCGTCGCGCACCGCCACGCGGCTGTTCTGCCACCGCAACACGGTCCTCAACCGGATCAGCCGGGTCGCCGAACTCACCGGCTGGCCCGCCGAGTCCGGCGAGGCCCGGCTCGGCTGGGCTCTGGCCCTGCGCGCGCTGGAACTGGCTCCCTGACGCGCGGCGGAGCCACCGGGTGGCCGCTGCCCAGCGCGCCGCAGGTGATGGTGGGCAGTTGCACATGGTGCCCGGTGGGGCGATGCCGGAAGCTGAGGCGGCCACTCGAACGTGCACACATGCAAGGGAGCCGCTGTGCAGCTGAGCGTCGCCACCGTCCTGCAGGAATCCGCCGCCCGCCATCCCGACCGCATCGCGGTCGTCGACGGCGACGTCCGCGTCAGCTACCGCACGCTGTGGCACGAAGCGCTCCGCTTCGCCGCCCGGCTGCGGGCCCACGGCATCGGGCCCGGCGACCGCGTCGCGCTGATGCTGCCCAACACCGTCGACTTCCCGCGCGCCTACTACGCGGTGCTGGCCGCCGGCGGGACCGTGGTGCCGGTGCACGCCCTGCTCGTCGCGGACGAGGTCGTCCATGTGCTCGAGCACAGCGGCTGCCGGGCCATCGTCACCGCCGAGCCGTACGGGACGGTGGCGCGGGCCGCCGCCGAGACGGCCGGGATCGAGGTGCTGGAGATCGCCGTCGGCGACTCCTCCGATGGCGACGGCGTCGACGGACACCCGACCGCCGCCGAACCGCGCGACGCCGACGACACCGCCGTGATCCTGTACACCAGCGGCACCACGGGCCGGCCCAAGGGCGCCCTGCTCACCCACGCCAACCTGGTGATGAACGCGTCGGTCTGCGCGCAGGACCTGTTCGCGCTGACCCCGGACGACGTGGTCCTCGGCTGTCTGCCGCTGTTCCACAGCTTCGGCCAGTCCTGCGCCATGAACGCCGCCCTGCGCGCCGGTTCCACCCTCGTGCTGTGCCCCCGTTTCACGGGCCCCGGCGCGCTGGAGCTGATGGTGCGCGAGGGCGTGACGGTCTTCATGGGCGTACCGACGATGTACCACGCGCTCGTCGAGGCGGCCGCGCACGACGGGCGGCGGCCCGCGCTGCGGATGGCCGTCTCGGGCGGCGCGGCCCTGCCCGTCGCGCTCTTCGAACGCTTCGAGACGACCTTCGCCACCATGCTGCTCGAGGGGTACGGGCTGACCGAGACGTCTCCGGCGGCCACCTTCAACCAGCCGGCGTTCGGCCGCAGGCCCGGCACCGTCGGCCATCCGATCTGGGGTGTCGAGGCGGGCATCGCCGACGCGGAGACCGACGACCGCACGGTGCTGCTCCCGGACGGCGAGGTCGGGGAGGTCGTGCTGCGCGGCCACAACATCTTCGCGGGCTACCTCGACGACCCGGCGGCGACCGCGGCCGCCGTCGTCGACGGCTGGTTCCGCACCGGCGACCTCGGGGTGCGGGACGCCGACGGGCGCCTCAGCATCATCGACCGCAAGAAGGACCTCATCATCCGCGGCGGCTTCAACGTCTATCCGCGCGAGGTCGAGGAGGTGCTCGCCCGGCATCCGGCCATCGCCCAGGTCAGCGTCATCGGCCTGCCCGACGAGGAACGCGGCGAGGAGGTGTGCGCCGCCGTCGTGCTGCGGCCGGACGCCGCCGACAGCGGCGAGGACATCGTCGCCTGGGCCCGGGAACGGCTCGGCCGGCACAAGTATCCGCGTGTCGTGCGCCTGCTGAGCGAGTTGCCGCTCGGCCCGAGCGGCAAGATCCTCAAGCGGGAACTGCAGAAGGAGTGCGGATGAGCGTCGTCGAGACCACGTACGGAGCGGTGCGCGGCCGCGTCGAGGACGGGGTGGGCGTCTTCCGGGGCATCCCGTACGCGGCACCGCCGGTGGGCCCGCTGCGGCTGCGGGCCCCGGAGCCGCCCGAGCCCTGGGACGGGGTCCTGGAGGCCACCGAGTTCGGCCCCACCGCCCCCAAGAACCCCTACGCCGCGCCCCTGGACGCGCTGCTGCCCGACCCGGACGTGCCCGGCGACGGCTGGCTGAACCTCAATGTGTGGACGCCCGCGCCGGACGGCGGCGCGCGCCCGGTGATGGTGTGGATCCACGGCGGCTCCCTGCGCAACGGCTCCTCGGCCGTGCCGGTCTACGACGGCCGCGCCTTCGCCCGCGACGGCGTGGTGCTCGTCTCCCTCAACTACCGTCTCGGGATCGAGGGGTTCGGCGTCTTCCCCGACGCCCCGGCCAATCTCGGGCTGCGCGATCAGCTGGCCGCGCTCGCCTGGGTGCGGGACAACATCCGTGCCTTCGGCGGCGATCCGGACAACGTGACCGTGTTCGGCGAGTCCGCGGGCGCCATCAGCATCGCGGCCCTGCTGGCGAGTCCGCACGCGAAGGGTCTCTTCCACCGGGCCGTGCTGCAGAGCGGCGCCCCCTCGGCGGTGTCCCCCGAGAAGGCGGCGCGCACCACCGCCGCCATCGCCGAGCAGCTCGGCGTCGAGCCGACCGCGGCGGCCTTCGCCGCGGCCGACCCCGCCCGGCTGCTCGCCGCTCAGCGGGAGGTCACCCGGCGCGGCAATCCGCTGACCGGCGGTCTCGGCTTCGAGGTCGTCGTCGACGGCGACCTCGTCCCCGAGGATCCCGCCACGGCGCTGGCGCGGGGCGCGTCCGACGGTGTCGACGTGCTCCTCGGCAGCACCACCGACGAGTACCGGCTGTGGTTCGTGCCCAGTGGTCTCGTCGACCGGATCGGCCGGATCACGCTGCGGGCCGCGCTGCTCAAGCAGCGGGCCCCGTGGCGGGCGCCGCGCGTCTACCGTGCCGCCCGGCCCGGCGCGTCCCCCGGCGAGATCCTCGGCGCCATCGCGACCGACACCCTGCTGCGCGTGCCCTTCAACCGGCTCGCCGACGCCCGCGCGGGCCGTCCGGGACGCACCTTCCTCTACGAGTTCGCCTGGCCGACGCCCGTGCAGCGCCTCGGGGCCTGCCACGCCCTGGAGATCGGCTTCGTCTTCGACACGCTCGGCACCGCGGACAGCCGCCTGCTCACCGGGGACGGTGCTCCGCAGGAACTGGCCGACGCGATGCACGGCGCCTGGATCGCATTCGCCACCACGGGCGACCCGGGCTGGCCGGGGTGGGACGGCGGCCGGCCCGTCATGACCTTCGCCGCCGACGGCGCACAGGTGGTGCACGCTCCCCGGGAGGAGGAGCGCCGTCTGTGGCGCTGAGCGCGCCCCGCACTCCCCGCAGGCGGCTGAGCCCGGCACCTCCCGACGCGGGAACTGCATCCGAGACGGCCCGGTGAGCTGAACGCTCGTTGACACGACTTGTCCGATCCACGGATCCGCCGTGCTTCGTCAGCTTCCGCCGTCAGAGGTGACCGATGTCAGCCGGTTCTCAGATCCATCACCCGTCGCCCGGGGATCTCGCGCTGTTCGCCCTAGACGGTGGCCTGCCGGAGGAGGCGGCCGACCATGTGCGGGACTGCGCGTCGTGCCGCTCGACGCTCGCGCAGTTCCTGCGCGTGACGGAGGCCGCCCGGTCCGGTGACTCGGATCCGGTGCGGCCTCCGGCGGAACTGTGGAAGATGATCCGCGACCAGCTGTAGCCCTCAGGTGCGGGAGCCCGTCGGGGTACCGCCGGCGGGCAGGCCACGGCGCGCGATCGACTCCCGCGCCGCCTCCCGCGGGTGCCGGCGGCGCCAGTACGGGTTGTCGTGGGGCAGCCGGCTGGACACCCGCCCGTACATCCCGAACGTGAGGATGACCAGGCCCATGACGAAGCTGAAGATCACGTTGGTCATGCCGAAGCCGAGCACGTTCGCGCCCTTGTCCAGGATGAACACGTGGACGAAACCGCTGATCAGGAACAGGGTGCCCACGACCATGTTGAGCGAGGAGGCGAAGTTGCCCCCGACGACGGCTCCGGCGATCAGCGCGATCCCGACGACGACCGAGATGAGGCTGAGGACGCCGTTCGTGGACATGCCCGCCAGGTGGCTGCCGTCCGTGTCGAACGGGCTCAGCCGGTCGGCGAAGCCGAGGCAGCCGAAGACGAGCAGCACGACGCCGCAGAACGCGGCGCCCCACCGGTACACCTGGGACAGTTTGTGATCGAGGGGAAGTTCGTCCTTGAGTTCCATGATGCGGGCACCTTTCTGGTCCGCCCCGTCCAGTGATCCCTCCCCGAATCACTTCGCACCGATTTGTCCCGTTAGTTGCACGTGATCCGGAACATCACTCCTTGCTCAGCCGGCTCGGCCACCAGGACCGCGGTCCGATGTCCCTGACCAGCGCGGGAACCAGCAGCGAGCGGACGACCAGGGTGTCGAGGAGTACGCCGAAGGCGACGATGAAGGCGATCTGGACGAGGAAGGCCAGCGGGATGACGCCGAGGGCGGCGAAGGTCGCGGCCAGCACGACACCGGCCGAGGTGATCACCCCGCCCGTGGCGACGAGCGCCTTGAGGATGCCCTCGCGCACGCCGTGTTCCAGGGACTCCTCCCGGGCCCGGGACATCAGGAAGATGTTGTAGTCCACACCCAGCGCGACCAGGAACACGAACCCGTACAGGGGCACGGAGGCGTCGGTGCCGGAGAAGCCGAAGACGTGCTTGAACACGAGCGAGGAGATGCCGAGCGTGGCGGCGAAGTTGAGCGCCACCGTCGCGACCAGGATCAGCGGCATGAGGACGGAGCGCAGCAGGCCGATGAGGATGACCAGGATGATGGCGAGGACGACCGGGACGATCAGCGCGCGGTCGTGTTCGGCGGTGCGCTGGGTGTCGTACTGCTGGGCGGTGTAGCCGCCGACCAGGGCGTCGGCGCCGTCGATCCCGTGCAGGGCGGTGCGCAGCCGGGCGACGGTGTCCTTGGCGGCGTCGCTGTCCGCCGCGTCCTTGAGGGTGACGTCCACGCGGATCCTGCCGTCGACGACCCGGGTCTCCCCGGAGCCGGGGCGGCCCTGCCCGGTCACCGGCGTCACGTCGGCGACCCCGGCGACGCCCTTCGCCCGCTCCACGACCCGCGCCTCCTGGTCGGCGTCGGCGATGACGACGGCCGGGTTGCCGGAGCCGCCCGGGAAGTGTTCGGCGAGGGTGGCCTGCGCGGCGACCGACGGCGCGTCGTTGACGAAGATCTCGTCGAGGGGCACGCCCTTGGAGTTCAGGGTGGGGGCGAAGGCGGCACAGGCCAGGAGGCCGATCAGCGCGACGGCCCAGATCTTGCGCGGGGACCGGCCGACGTGGCCGGCGATGCGCCGCCACACACCGTGACCGCCGCCCGCGGCCTCCGCCGGTTTGGGCCGCGCGGGCCAGTAGGCGGCGTTGCCCAGCAGCACCAGGGCCGCCGGCAGGAAGGTGAGGGTGGTCAGGACCGCGCACACGATGCCGATGGCGCCCACCGGGCCGAGGGCCCGGTTGTTGGTGAGGTCGCTGAGCAGGAGGGCGAGCAGGCCGAGCGCGACCGTGGCGGCGCTGGCGACGACGGCCCCGGTGGAGCGGCGCAGGGCGGCGCGCATCGCGGTGAACCGGTCGCTGCCCGCCGCCAGCTCCTCCCGGTAGCGGGCGGTGAGCAGCAGGGCGTAGTCGGTGGCCGCGCCGATCACCAGGATGGACAGAATGCCCTGGACCTGGCCGTCGACCCGGACGACGTCGTGGTCGGCGAGGACGTAGACGACGGCGCAGGCGGCCCCCAGGGCGAAGACCGCGCCCAGAATGATCACGAACGGGAGCAGGACGCTGCGGTAGACCAGCAGCAGGATCACCAGGACCGTGATCAGGGCGACGCCGAGGAGCAGCCCGTCGATCCCGGCGAAGGCGTCGGAGAGGTCGGCCTGGCTGGCGGCCGGGCCGGCGAGGACGGCGGTGGCTCCGGGGACGGCGTCCGCGCGGGCGGAGATCCGGTCGAGGGTGGGCGTCAGCTCGTCGCCGAGGTCGGGCCGGAGCTGCACCACTCCTTCCAGCGCCTTGCGGTCGCTCGACGGGATCGCGGGCGAGACCTGGCCCACCACTCCTGACGTGCCCTTGAGCGCCGCCAGCGCCTTGGTGGCGGCGCCGCGCTGCGCGCTGTCGAGGGAGCCCTCGTCGTCGGCGGTCCAGACGACGATGACGGGCAGCGTCTCGTCCTCCTTGAAGGCGCGCTGCGCCTCGATCACGCGGGTCGACTCGGCGCTGCGCGGCAGGAACGCGGCCTGGTCGTTGGTGGAGACCTCACCCAGCCGCCCCGCATAGGGGCCCAGGGTGCCGCCGACGGCGAGCCAGACGAAGAGCAGGACAAGAGGCACGAGCCACCGAGTACCTCGGGGGGTGCGGGACATGGTTCTCCCAGTGCAGCGACAGCGGGGATCTCGGAAAAATCAAGAATCTCAATGCCAAAGTATCTTAATGATTGAGCTAAAGATGCCCGGCGGGGGTTCCCTGCCTCTCCTTCTCCCCGTACCCGTCGATCGGATGCGGCTGCCGTCGATCAGCCCCGCGGACCGCTCCGGGTCTCGGTGAGTTCTTCGTTGAGGACGTTCAGAAAGCGCAGGACGACGGCCAGTTCGGGCTCGTCGAAGCGGCGCCGGGCCCGCTCCGTGGCATCGGCGAGCGGAGCGAAGTGCTTGCGGGCCTGCGCCTGCGCGCTCGGCACGTAGTGCAGGTGGACGACCCGCCGGTCCGCGCTCTCGCGGACCCGCTTGACGTGCCCCGCGCGCTCCAGCCGGTCGACGCAGGCGCTGACCGCGCCGGAGGTGAGGCCCAGCCGCTGCCGCAGCAGGCTCGGGGTCAGCGGTGTGTCGGAGTCCAGGATCGCGGCGAGGGCCTGGACGTCCGTGGGATGGAGTTCCTGTCCGGCCGAGAAGGCGTGAACGATCCGGTTCAGTTCGCCGTTGAGCCGGCGCAGCTCCACTGCGAGGGCGCGCAGGTCCGGGTGCGGGGTCGCGGACGTCTGGTCCGCATCGCCCGTGCCGGGCGCGCTTCGGGGTTCACGGTTGTCCACCCGCTCACCCTATCGACGCCACCTGCGATCACCTGCCCCGCGACGCCCGGCACGCCCGCTCGCGGCCTTGACCAATCCGCGGTCCCGACCGCTCCGGATCATGGGTGAGACCGCGCCCGCGGTCGCCGGGGAGGAGAGGCGATGACGTCGATATCGGGGCAGGGCCCCGGGGAGGCCGGGCGGCGGCGCACCGCCGTGATCGGCAGCGGCGTGGCCGGACTCACCGCCGCACACGTCCTGGGCCGCGCGCACCACGTCACCCTGTACGAGGCCGACGACCGGCTGGGCGGTCACGCCCACACCCACGACGTGACCTCGCCCGACGGCGCGCGGCACCGCGTCGACTCGGGCTTCATCGTGCACAACCGCGCCACCTACCCGAACCTGCTGCGGCTCTTCGCCGAACTCGGCGTCGCCACCCAGGAGTCGGAGATGACCATGTCGGTGCGGTGCGAGGGGTGCGGCCTCGAGTACGCGGGCGCGCGGGGCCCCGCCGGACTGTTCGCCCGTCCCCGCAACGCCCTGCGCGGCCCCTATCTACGGCTGCTCACCGAGGTGCCCGCCTTCCACCGGGCGGCCCGGCGCACCCTCGACGAGGACCCCGGCTGCGCGCTCACGCTGGGCGCCTTCCTGGACCGCGAGGGCTTCTCCCCGTATTTCCGTACGCACTTCATGACCCCGCTCGTCTCGGCGGTCTGGTCCTGCGACGCCGCCACCGCCCAGGTCTACCCGGCGGTGTACCTGTTCCGGTTCCTCCGGCACCACGGGATGCTCTCGGTGAGCGGGTCGCCGACGTGGCGCACGGTCACCGGCGGCTCCCGCAGCTACGTCGACCGGGTGGCCGACGGCGTGCACGCGGTGCGCCTCGCGACGCCGGTCCGGGCCGTGCGGCGGCACCCGGACGGGGCCGACGTCACCGCGGCGGACGGCACCACCGCCTCGTACGACTCCGTGGTGGTCGCCACGCACCCGGACCAGGCGCTGAACCTGCTGGCCGACGCCACACCGGACGAGAAGACGGTCCTCGGCGCCTTCCGCTACTCCCGCAACACCACGCTGCTGCACACCGACACCGCCCTGCTGCCCCGCGCCCGCCGGGCCCGCGCCGCGTGGAACTACCTGATGCCGTCCTGCGCGGCGGGCGCCGACCGGGTCCGCGTCAGCTACGACATGAACCGGCTCCAGCGCCTGACCGCGCCCGAGACCTACGTCGTCACCCTCGGCGGCGAGGACCGGGTCGCCCCGGACCGGGTGCTGGCCCGCATGGTGTACGAACACCCCGTCTACACACCGGAGTCGGTCGCCGCGCAGCAGCGGCTGCCCGGACTGGACACCGGTGTCACGGCCTTCGCGGGCGCCTATCACGGCTGGGGATTCCACGAGGACGGCTGTCGCTCGGGTGCGGCGGCCGCCGCGGCGCTGGGGGTGCGCTGGTGACGGCCGCGCCCGCCCTGTACGACGTCGCGGTCGTCCACGTACGCACCGCGCCGCAGCGCTACACCCTGCGGCACCGCACCTACATGTGGCTCATCGACCCCGACCGTCCGCCCGAACTGCCCTTCCTTCTGCGGCCGCTGGCGCGGTTCGACCCCCGGGACCACTTCACGGGCCGGGCGCCGACCCTGCGCGCCGGTCTCGACGGGTTCCTCGCGGAACACGGCGTGGATCTGGAGGGCGGCGAGGTGCGGATGTTCGCCCACGCGCGGGTACTCGGGTACGTGTTCAACCCGCTGACCCTCTACTGGTGCCACGGACCCGACGGCGCGCTGCGCTGTGTCGTCGCCGAGGTCCACAACACGTACGGCGGACGCCACGGCTATCTGCTGTATCCCGACGGCACGGGACGGGCGACGACCGGCAAGGAGTTCTACGTCTCGCCGTTCTTCCCCGTCGACGGCCGCTACCGCATGCGCCTGCCCGCCCCAGGCGGCCGGGTCGACCTCACCGTGCAGCTGGAGCGCGAGGGCGGCCGGCCCTTCACCGCGACCGTCCGCGGCACGCGGCGGGACGCACGCGCGCGGACCCTGCTGCGGCTGGCGGCGCGCCGACCCCTGTCGACGCTCGCCGTGTCCGCCGCGATCCGGCTGCACGGCGTGCGCCTGTACCTGCGCGGACTTCCGGTCCAGCCCCGACCCGCTTCACCACGATGCCCGGAGAACCACCGATGAGAACAGACGACACCCCCTCGACCACAGGGCTCCGCGGCCCGGCGCGGTCCCCCGGCGTGGATCCGGTCCGCTGGCCGGACGTCGCGGTACCGCCGCCGGCCTCGCGGGCCCGGACCGCCGTCGCCGCGGCCGTGGTGCGCCGGGCCCTCGAGCGGCTGCCGCTGCGCGTCCGGTTCGCCGACGGGACCGAGCTCGGCCGGGGCGGCCCGCTCCTGGAGGTCCGTCAGCCGCGGGCCTTCCACGCCCGGATCGGCCGGGACGGCCTGATCGGGTTCGGCGAGTCCTACCTGGCACAGGAGTGGGACGCCCCGGACCTGGTGGCGGTGCTGACCGTGCTGGCGGCGCACGCCGCCGACCTGGTGCCCGCGCCCCTGCAACGGCTGCGCGGCGTGTGGGCACGGCGCAGACCGGCCGCCCAGCGCAACAGCCCGGACGGCTCCCGGGAGAACATCAGCCACCACTACGACCTGTCCAACGACCTGTTCGCGCTGTTCCTCGACGAGACCCTCAGCTACTCGTCGGGCGTCTTCCGCGCCCTGCCCGCCGAGTGGAACCTGCTCGCCGACGCCCAGCGCCGCAAGATCGACCGGCTGCTCGACCTCGCGGAGGTGGGCGAGGGCACCCGGGTCCTCGAGATCGGCACCGGATGGGGCGAACTCGCGCTGCGCGCCGCCGCCCGCGGCGCGCACGTCACCTCGCTCACCCTCTCCCGCGAGCAGCGGGACCTGGCGCGCGAGCGGATCGCGGCGGCCGGGCTCGCCGACCGGGTCACGGTCGAACTGCGCGACTACCGCGAGGCACGCGGCACCTACGACGCCGTCGTGAGCGTCGAGATGATCGAGGCCGTCGGCGCCGAGTTCTGGCCCGTGTACTTCCGCACGCTCGACGCCCGCCTCGCCCCGGGCGGCCGGGTCGCCCTCCAGGCCATCACGATGCCGCACGACCGGATGCTGGCCAGCGGATCCACGTACACCTGGATCCAGAAGTACATCTTCCCCGGCGGGCTGCTGCCGTCGGTGGAGGCGGTGGCGGCGGTCGTGGGCGAGCACACCGGGCTGACCGTCGCGCGCCGGGACGGCTACGGCGCGCACTACGCCGAGACGCTGCGCCTGTGGCGCGAGCGGTTCACCGAGCGCGCGGCCGAGGTCGACGCGCTGGGCTTCGACGAGACGTTCCGCCGTATGTGGACGTTCTATCTCGCCTACTCAGAGGCCGGGTTCCGCTCCGGGTACCTCGACGTCCAGCAGTACCTGTTCACCAAGGAGGAGTCCGCCCGATGACCACCGCACGTCCCGTCAGGACCGGTGCCGCCCACCGGCTCGCCGCCCTCGCCTCGACCGCGCTCGGCGGGCCGCTCCCGGTCCGGCTGCGCACCTGGGACGGCGCCGAGGCGGGTCCCGCCGACGCCCCCGTGGTCGTCGTGCGGTCCCGCCGGGCGCTGCGCCGACTGCTGTGGCAGCCGGGCGAACTGGGCCTCGCGCAGGCCTACGTGACCGGTGAGATCGACGTCGAGGGCGATCTGGCCACCGGCCTGCGCACCATGTGGGCGGCGGCCAGGGAACGCCGGCTGCACCCGGCCCGTCTCACCCTCGCCGACCGCGCCCGCGCGGTCCGCGAGGCGGCTCTGCTGGGCGCGGCGGGCCCGCCGCCGGCGCCGCCCGCCTCCCAGGCGCGGCTGCGCGGGGTGCTGCACAGCAGGTCCCGCGACCGGGCCGCCATCAGCCACCACTACGACCTGTCGAACGCGTTCTACCGGCTGCTCCTCGACGAGACGATGGCCTACTCGTGCGGCTACTGGGCGTCCGACGCACCGGAGTTCGGCGCCGCGGACGCGCAGCGCGCCAAGCTGGAGCTGATCTGCCGCAAGCTGGGTCTCGAGGAGGGCGCGCGGCTGCTCGACATCGGCTGCGGCTGGGGTTCGCTCACGCTGTACGCGGCCGAGCGCCACGGAGCACGGGTGACGGCCGTGACGCTCGCCGCCGAACAGGCAGCGTACGTACGGGAGCAGGTGCGGGAGCGCGGTCTCGGCGACCGGGTCGACGTGGTGTGCCAGGACTACCGCGACATCACGGGCGGCGGCTACGACGCGGTCGCCACCGTGGAGATGGGCGAGCACGTCGGCGACGACGAGTACCCCGCGTTCGCCGATTCCCTGTACCGGCTGGTGCGGCCCGCGGGGCGGGTCCTGGTGCAGCAGATGTCGCGCGGGAGCGTGGCGCCGGGCGGCGGCGCCTTCATCGAGGCGTACATCGCCCCGGACATGCACATGCGGCCGCTGGGCGACACCGTGTCCCTGCTGGAGTCGGCCGGTCTCGAGGTGCGGTCGGCGGAGTCGCTGCGCGAGCACTACGTGCGCACGGTCGCCGCCTGGCACCGCACGCTGGAGGAGCGCTGGAACGACGTCGTGCGGCTGGTCGGCGAGGAGACGGCCCGGGTGTGGCGGCTGTATCTGGTCGGCGGCGGTCTCGCGTTCGACGAGCGGCGCATGGGGGTCGACCAGATCCTCGCCGTCCGGCCGACCGCCGACGGCCACGTCGGGATGCCCGCGACGCAGCAGGACTGGTACGCGGGTCTGGCGGAGCTGTGAACGGCTTCGCGTGGGCGGAGTTCGCGGCGGGCCTCGGCTGGTCGGCCGCCGCCGCGCTGACCGTCCTGCTGGGCACCTTCGCCGTGGCGCTGCGCAAGGGCCTGCACCGGATCGTCGACGTCGCGTGGGGCCTCGGCTTCACGGCGGTGGCCCTGGTGAGTTACGCGGTGTCGGCGGACAGCGGCGATCCGGGGCGCCGCGTCCTGGTGACCGTGCTGACCGCGGTGTGGGGCGTCCGGCTGGCCGTCCACATCGGCAGACGCGGCGCCGGACACGGCGAGGACCCGCGCTACGAGCGGATGCTGGCGAAGGCGCCCGGCAGCCGGAACCTGTACGCGCTGCGCATGGTCTACCTGCTCCAGGGCGCCCTCGTCTGGCTGGTGTCGCTGCCGGTCCAGGCCGCCGGGTACGTGACCGGGCCGATGAGCGGGTTCGCCTGGGCGGGTGGCGCGCTGTGGGCCGTCGGGATGGTCTTCGAGGCGGTGGGCGACGCGCAGCTCGCTAGGTTCAAGGCGGACCCGGCGGCCAGGGGCCGGATCATGGACCGGGGTCTGTGGCGCTACACCCGGCACCCCAACTACTTCGGGGACTTCTGTGTGTGGTGGGGCCTGTTCCTGCTGACCTGCGACGCGCTCGGGGCCGCGGCCGTCAGCGTGGTCTCGCCCGTGGTGATGACCCTGCTGCTGACGAAGGGCAGCGGCAAGCGCCTGTTGGAACAGCACATGGCCGGTCGTCCGGGCTATACCGAGTACGTGGCGCGGACCAGTGGCTTCTTTCCCTGGCCGCCGCGCCGCTGACCACGGCAGGTCCAGGAACGGAAGGAACGGCGCACGGTGGCTGAGAAGGACACGGACGTGGCGGCCCACTGGCTCTTCGGCGACCAGTTGGGGCCGCACTTCCTCACGGCGGGACCCGACGGACCGCACCGGGACACCCCGGTGCTGATGGTGGAGTCCCGTGGCGTGTTCCGGCGCCGCAGGTTCCATCGCGCCAAGGCCCATCTGGTGCTCTCGGCGATGCGGCACCGGGCGGCGGAACTCGGCGACCGCGTCACCTACGTGAAGGCCGACAGCTATGTGCAGGGGGTGCGCGAGGCCGTCGGCGACGCCCCGCTGACGGTCCATCACCCGACGTCCCGCGCGGCCCTGAAACTGGTCCGCGCCCGCTCCTCGACGCGGGTGCTGCCGGCCCGCGGCTTCCTCGTCGCCCACGACGACTTCCGGGACTGGGCGGCGCGGAGCGGCTCCGGACAGCTGCGCCAGGAGTCCTTCTACCGGTGGGTGCGCGGCAACCACGATCTGCTGATGGACGGTGCGGAGCCGGTCGGCGGGCGCTGGAACCTCGACCACGACAACCGGGAACCGGCGCCGCGCGGCGCGGCCGACCTGGGGGTGCCGGCCCCCTACCGGCCGCGCGAGGACGACATCGACGCGGAGGTCCGCGCCGATCTCGACCGCTGGCAGCGCGAGGGCACGGTGGAGTTCCTGGGCGAGGACGGGCCGCGCCGCTTCCCGGCGACCCGGCGTGAGGCGCTGTCCGCGCTGCGGCGCTTCCTGGAGGTCCGGCTGCCGACGTTCGGCGCGTACGAGGACGCCGTGCTCGCCGCTGACCCCGTCATGAGCCACAGTCTGCTGTCGTCGTCGCTCAATCTCGGCCTGCTGGATCCGGCGGAGTGCGTCGAGGGCGCCGAGGCCGAGTACCGCGCGGGGCGGGCGCCGCTCAACAGCGTCGAGGGCTTCGTGCGGCAGATCGCCGGCTGGCGGGAGTACGTGTGGCAGCTCTACTGGCACTTCGGCCCGGAGCACAAAGAGGCGAACGTCCTGAAGGCGCACGGCGAGGTGCCGTCCTGGTGGGAGGAGCTGGACTCCGGCGCGGTCGAGGCCAATTGCCTGTCGCACGTACTGGACGACCTGCGCACGACGGGCTGGACGCACCACATTCCCCGGCTGATGATCCTGGGGAGCTACGCCCTGCAGCGCGGCTGGGACCCCGCCGAGGTGACGGACTGGTTCCACCGGGCGTTCGTCGACGGCTACGACTGGGTGATGGTGCCGAACGTGATGGGCATGTCCCAGTTCGCGGACGGCGGGCGGATGACGACGAAGCCGTACACGTCGGGCGGCGCCTATCTGAACCGCATGACGGACTTCTGCGGTGACTGCCGCTTCAAGCCGTCGGTGCGGGTCGGCGACGACGCGTGTCCGTTCACCGCCGGGTACTGGGCGTTCCTGCACCGGCACCGCGCACGGTTCGAGCACAATCCGCGGATGGCCCAGGCGGTCCGGGGCCTGGGCCGCCTGAGCGATCTGGACGCCCTGCTCGAACAGGAACGGGACCGGACCGAGTGACGGTTTCCCGGCGGCGGGCCGTGGCGCGCCGCCGGGAAACCGCTCCGGTCAGGCGGGCAGTTGCATCAGCGCCACCGGGTCGGAGGTGGGCCGGTCGGATCCGCCGGCCGGTTCGACGGTGATCCCCATGCCGGACGCGCCGTCGACGGATCCGTTCAGCAGCACCGTCTGGTCGCTGCGCGCGGCGTCCATGAGGCCGGCCGCCCGCATGGTGCCGCCGTCGTCGAACCACAGCTGGTAGACCTTGCCCCGGGGCGGCTGGGCCATCCCGGAGACGACGAGGACGGCCTTGTCCTGCGCGGCGGAGACGACGACGGTGCCGGTGGCGCCGCCCGCCAGTTTCGCCGAGCCGGTCCTGGCGTCGGGTGCCGCGAGGACGGCGGCGATCCGGTCGCTGCTCGCCTCGGCCTGCCGCGCCTGCTGGACCGCGTCCTCGGCGCGCTGGTGCTGCCAGACCGCGACCCCGCCGAGGGAGGCCGCCGCGGCCAGGCACGCGGCCAGTGCCCACCGCGACAGCATGCGACGCCGTGCGCCGCCCGTGCGGACGGTCTGGGCGGGGTCCGGCTGTCCCGGCGTCTCCTGGCGCACCGTGGTGATCCGCCGCAGCACCTGCTCGCGCAGCTCCGGGCGCGGCGCGGCCGATGCGGCCAGGCCGAGCCGGGCGGCGGTCGCGGTCAGTTCGGCGGTCTCCTGTGCGCAGGCCTCGCAGTCCGCGAGATGGCGTTCGAACGCCTCCCGCTCCTCGTCCGTCAGTGCGTGCACGGCGTAGGCGCCGGTCAGCGTGTGCAGGTCCGCGGCGGTCATGCGGTCACCCCCAGGCAGTCGCGCAGCCGGATCAGTCCGTCCCGCAGCCGGGTCTTGACCGTGCCCAGCGGCACGGCGAGCGCCTCGGCGACCTGACGGTAGGTCAGTCCACGGTAGTACGCGAGGGTGACGGCCTGCCGCTGGATCTCGGTCAGGGTGCGCAGACAGCGCCGTACCTGCTCCCGCTCCAGACGGGCTTCGACCTGCTCGCTGACCTCGTCGTACTCGGGTGTGTGGTCCAGGAGCGCGGCTCTGCGGTCCCGGGCCGCGGCCGCGTCGACAGACCGTACGCGGTCGATGGCGCGCCGGTGGGCCAGGGTGAGGATCCAGTTGATCGCGGTCCCGCGGTCGGAGCGGTAGCGGGGCGCCGTGCGCCAGACCTCCACCAGGATCTCCTGGGCGACCTCCTCGGACTGCGCCCGGTCGCGCAGTACGGCGCAGACGGTGCCGAAGACCGGCCCCGCCACGGCGTCGTACACCGATGTGAAGGCCTTCTCGTCGCCCAGGGCGACCCGCCCCACCAGTTCCTCGAGGTCCGGATCGTCGGCCGGACGACCGCCGATGTGCACGGCTTCTTTCACTGAGCCCTCCGTGGTCGCAACATGTCCACGGGTAATTCGGAGAGCGATCGTCCGCGGATTGGTCCGTGGACCGATCCGTACGCGGATCGGCTACGGATCGATGATGAGGGATCGACGGGGACAGGGCGCGCGGTACGGCGCCCGGCGCGGAGGGAGCGAGCACGGATGACGGTGGACGAGCGAGGGTCACGGGCGGTGCGGACGGGAGCTCTGGTGCCGGGGAGGGTTCCTTCCCGGGTACGGGCCGCGGTGCTGTTCCTGCACGGTGGCCGGGCCGACAGCCGCGCCCCGTCGCGGCCCTGGCATCCGGCGGCCCTGCGGATGCGGCCGTTCGCCGGGGCGGTGGCCGCCGCGCTGCCGGACGACGGCGTGCTGCTCGCGCGGGTGCGCTATCGGGTGCGCGGCTGGAACGGCGCGGACGCGGATCCGCTGCACGACGCCGAGCGCGCCCTCGCGGAACTCGGGGAGCTGGTGGGTGAGGTGCCGGTGATCCTGGTGGGCCATTCGATGGGCGGCCGGGCGGCGCTGCGGGCCGCGGGCGCCCCCTCGGTGCGGGGCGTTCTGGCGCTGGCGCCGTGGTGCCCGGACGGTGAACCGGCGGCACAGTTGCGCGGCAGGGATCTCGTGGTGCTGCACGGGGACCATGACCGGGTGACGGACCCGGGCGCCTCACGCTCCTTCGTGGACCGGGCGACCGAGGCCGGCGCACGCGCCGAGTTCCGGCCGGTGCCGGGCGGTGATCACGCGATGCTGCGTCACGCGGGGGTGTGGCATCGCACGACCGGAGCGGTGGTCGCGGGGTGGTTGCCGCGCTGACGGCGGGACCGTCGAGGGAGAGGGCGCTGGGTCGATGGGCGGGTGGGTCGGGTGGCGGGCCTGAGGGGTGCGGGTGGCCGGGCGGGGGGGGCGGGCCGGCCGGGCGGGGTGGTGAGCTGGCTGAGTGGCGGGGGGGGCCGGACGGATGATGAGCCGGCCGAGTGATGGGCCGGTGAGTCGCGGGCTGGACGCGTGCGGATGGCCGGGCGGGGGCCGGCCGAGTAGGGGGAGCTGGGCTGAGTAGCGGATGGCCGGACGAATGATGGGCCGGCTGAGTGGTGACCGACGGGTGGCGGGCCGGACGCGTGCGGGTGGCCGGGCGGGGTGGTGACCGGCTGAGTGGCGGGTGGCCGGACAGAAGATGGGCCGCCCGAATAGAGCGGACCGGCGGGTAGCGGGCGGACGCGTGCGGGTTGCCGGGCGGAGGGGCGGGCCGGCTGAGTGGCGGGTGGCCGGACCGATGATGAGCCAGCCGAGTGGAGGCCGACAGGTGGCGGGCCGGACAGGTACGGATAGCCGAACGTAGTGGTGAGACGGCTGAGTGGCGGGCCGGACAGGTGCGGATGGCCGGACAGAAGATGAGCCGGCCGAGTGGTGGGCCGGTAGGTGGCGGGTCTGCTGAGTGGTGGGGCGGGGCGATCGACTTGCCTTCGCGCAGGAGCCCGTCTCAGCGGGAGTTGGCCGTCAGGAGGGCGACCGCCTCGCGCAGTCCGGCGGGTTGGGTGGCGCGGTCGACGGTGGCGCCGCGCCAGCCGGGTCCTGCCAGATGCAGCCGGGGCTGCTGGCGGGCGCCCTGGGGGCCCCAGGTCGACTGGAGGAGATGCTGGGCCAGCGGTGTGTTCGCCAGTGAGCGGGCCTGCGACCAGAGCACGACCGCGGCGGGGCCGGTGCGGCGCACCGTGGAGACGAGCGCGTCGGCGGGCACGGCCGCGCCGAGCATCCGGGCCGGTCGGCCCGCCTGGAGCAGCGCCGCGTGCACCGCCTCCAGCGGCAGGGTGTGCTGCTCGCCGGGCACGCACGCCAGCAGCACGGAGCTGTCCTCCCGGCTCGCGACGGGCAGGCCCAGCAGGAACGGCGCGTTGCGCAGCGCCGTCGACACGTGCCAGGAGAGCAGGTGCTCGACCTCGACGTACCGGTCGCCCGACGTCTCCCACTTCCGGCCGACCGCGTGCAGGGTCGGCATCATGAGTTCCTCCCAGGCGGCGATCACCCCGTAGGTCCGCACGAAGGCGTTCAGCCGCTCCTGGACGGCGGCGGAGTCGAGGCGCAGCGCGGCCCGGATGAGCCCGCGGCACTCGGCCCGGACCGTGCCGGGCGGCACCGACGCGGCGTCGGCCCTCGCCGCGTGCTCCGGGGCGTCGGCGGGTTCCGCGGGACCTGCGGTGGCGTCGTCCGGCTTGCTCAGCTGCGTGGCGGCGGCGTGTTCCTTGACGACACGCGCGGCTTCGGCGGGCGGCACACCGGAGGCGGTCAGCCGGCACATCTCCTCGATCATGGCCACGTCCCCGGGAGACCAGCGGCGGTGCCTGCCCTCGTCCCGGAGAGCCGGGCCGAGGCTGTAGCGCCGGTCCCACGAGCGCAGCGTCGTGGGCGAGATGCCGAGCCGCCGCGCCAGCGAGCCCGACGTGATCCCGGCGCCGTCGGCGGTCGAGGGGCGCCGGGACGATCGCGCCGGAGCATCGCGGGTGTCCATGCATCAACTATATCGATGCGTAACCGCTGCACGCCTGGTCGACCCTCGACGACGGCCCTCACCTCACGCTTTTCGCTGCCATGGGCACCTACTTGACACCGGACACGATCACCTCCCGGCAAAGCGATGCGTATTCGTTGCGAGTCGAAACGCGCGCGGTCCGCTGGACAGGGTGGACCCACTCAGTCGGCCATAGAAGGGCTCGGGTCCATGCGCGCTCAAACGATTTCCCGGACGGCGACACCGAGCGAGGACTTGTGGGCCCCCGTCGAGGAGTCCCTCGCCGACGAAGAACTCGCGGCAGGGCTGCGCAGCGGCCAGGAGGCCTGCCTGGAGGCGGCCTACCACCGCTGGGGCACGCTGGTCCACACCCTCGCCCATCGCTCGCTGGGCGACGCGCGGGAGGCCGAGGACGTCACCCAGCAGGTGTTCCTGGCCGTCTGGCGCGGCCGGGACGGCTACGACCCGGCGCGCGGCGCCCTGGCCGGCTGGATCGTCGGCATCACCCGCCGCAAGATCGCCGACGCGCTGCGCGCCCGGACCCGGCGCTCCGATCTGGCGTCCGCCGCCGAGGCGGCGCTCAGCCTCGCGGTCCCGGCCGCCGACGACGCGCCGCAGCGCACGCTCGACCGGGTGGTGGTGAGCCATGAGCTGGCGCAGTTGCCCGCGACCCAGCGCCGCGTGCTGGAACTGGCCTTCTTCGCCGACCTCACGCACACCCAGATCGCGCACGTGACGGGCTGGCCGCTGGGCACCGTGAAGAGCCACTCGAAGCGGGGCCTGCACCGCCTGCGGCTGCGGCTCGTCGGCACCGACCTCACCTGAGGCGCGACCGGCCGGACCGCACTCAGCCGGACCGCGACGCCCCGCCCCCGCCCTGTTCCCCGGCCTCGGCCTCGGCCTCTGTTGTGAGGTGCTCCGCCGCCTTGGTGATGTTGTACGTCATGCCCCCGAAGACGAGGGCATGGAAGGGAGCCACGCTCCACCAGTAGGCGTGCCCGCCCAGTCCGTGCGGATGGAACAGCGCGCGCTGGAGCAGCACCGTCCGCCCCTCCCGGTCGTGTGCGACGCGGAACTCCAGCCAGGCCAGTCCCGGCAGCAGCATCTCGGCGCGCAGCCTCAGGCTCGTACCGCGCTGGATCTCCTCCACCCGCCAGAAGTCGACGACATCGCCCAGGCGCAGCCGGGTGGCGTCGCGGCGGCCCCGGCGCAGTCCCACGCCGCCCACCAGCCGGTCGATCCAGCCGCGCACGGACCAGCCGAGGCCGAAGGAGTACCAGCCGTGCTCGCCGCCGATGCCCTCGATCACCGCCCACAGCGCCTCGGGGGTCGCGTCGGTGCGCCGGGCCCGGCGGTCGGTGTAGAGGCTGCCGCCGGCCCAGTCGGGGTCCGTGGGCAGCGGGTCGCTCGGCACCCCGGGGACGGCCGCGGCGGACCAGTGCGTGCTGACCTGGGCCTGTTTCACCTGCCGCAGCGCGAGCCGCAGCGCGTCGTCGAAGGGGATCGGGGTGCCGGCCGGATCGGGCACGTACCGCGCGATGTCGTGCTCCCCGCAGACGACCTCGTGGCGCAGGGACTCGGCGAGCGGCCGCGCGATGCCCCTGGGGACCGGGGTGATCAGCCCGATCCAGTGGCTCGACAGGCCGGGGGTGAGCATCGGCACGGAGAGGATCATCCGGTGCGGGAGCTCGGCGACGCGCGCGTAACGCTGCATCATGTCGCGGTAGTTCATGACCTCGGGCCCGCCGACGTCGAACACGCGGGACACGGTGGGGGGCAGATCCGCGCAGCCCACGAGGTAGCGCAGCACGTCGGCGACCGCGATCGGCTGGATGCGGGTGCGCACCCAGCGGGGGGTGACCATGACGGGCAGGCGCTCGGTGAGATAGCGCAGCATCTCGAACGACGCGGAGCCCGAGCCGATGATGACGGCCGCGCGCAGCACGGCGGTGGGGACACCGGACCGCAGCAGGATGCGGCCGACCTCGCTGCGGGAGCGCAGGTGGGGCGAGAGCTCCGGCTCGGGGACGTCGCTCGGGGTCAGGCCGCCCAGGTAGACGATCCGGCCCACGCCGGTCTGCGCGGCGGCGTCGGCGAAGATCCCTGCGGCCCGCCGGTCGGTCTCCTCGAAGTCGTCGCCGCTGCCCATGCCGTGCACCAGGTAGTAGGCGATGTCGACGCCCTCGAGAGCGGCGGTCACGGACGGCGGGTCCAGGACGTCACCGCGGACGATCTCGACCTGTCCGGCCCAGTCGAAGTCGCGCAGCTTCTCCGGCGTCCGCGCCAGACATCGGACGCGGAAGCCCTTCGCAAGGAGTTCCGGAACGAGTCGGCCGCCCACATAGCCGCTCGCACCGGTCACGAGGCAGAGCCGCCCGTCGCCCGCCGCGGACTCCTCGGGCGCTGACCGTTCATCGGGGGAAGAACTCATGATCGGACACGTACCCCGCACAGCGCCGGGCGTGCGCCGCTATCCGGGTACGGGTGTCCGCGCACCCGGCGGGGACTCGTGCCCACGCCCGGGGCCGAACGGCGTCAGTACGCGACGGGCCACCCGCTGCTCCAGTTCAGGAGGTTGATGCCCAGTTTCGGGGTGCCGTTGTCGTTGCCGTCGTAGTAGTGGTAGACGATCAGGTCGCCGTCCGCGTCGTTCATGATCGACTGACCACCGGGGCCGATGACGCTGCCGTGGGACTCCAGGACCGGGGTGCCGCCGTTGTTCGTGAGGGCGACGCCGCTCTTGTCGTAGTAGGGCCCGGTGACGCTCGTGGCCCGCCCGACCTTGACCTTGTACGTGGAGCCGGTGCCCGCGCAGCAGGTGTCGTAGGAGGCGAAGAGGTAGTAGTAGCCGTTCCGTTCGACGATGTACGGGGCCTCGACGGCCCTGGTGCCGGTCGGCCGGGCGGCCAGGCTGCGGCGAGTGGTGTCGGAGGCGAGCTGCTTGCCGGTCGACGGGTCGATCCGGATCATCTTGATGCCGGTCCACCAGCTGCCGAACGACAGCCACCACGTGCCGTTGTCGTCGACGAAGAGGTTCGGGTCGATGGCGTTGTAGTCGCTGGAGGTCGTGGAGGTGTAGACGACGCCGTAGTCCGTCCAGGAGCCGGGCAGTCCGGTCGTCGAGCCGGCCAGACCGATCGCGGACTTGTTGGAGCCGAAGGTCGAGACGGCGTAGTACATCAGGTATTTGCCGCCGTGGTACGAGATGTCGGGGGCCCACGCCTCGGTCGCGTACGCCGACCACCACGACGGTTTCGTGGTGAAGGCGTCGCCGCCGGCGGTGAAGGCGATCCGGTCGGCGGAGGTGCGGTGGCCGAGGCCGCCGCCGGTCGCGTAGAGCAGATAGCGGCCACCGGAGGTGCGGATCATGGTGGGGTCGTGCACGACGGTGTCGCCGGTGACCCTGCCGGGGTTCGGATAGGCGGACGCGGTCGACGGGAGCAGGGCGAGGACGGCTGCGGCCGGCAGCGCGAGGAGGGTCCTTCTCAGGCGTCGGTGCGTGCGGCTCACGCGGGTCTCCTTGAGTCAGGGGGGCATGACGGTGGGGCGGCTTCGGGAGATGGTTGCCGTGCGGGGGCCGGAAGTTGCCCTCCGTCTTTCGACCGTCACGCCATAACTTGCTTTCCAGATGCAAGATTTATAGCCTGCGGTCATGCGGCTGACGCGATTCACGGATCTGGCCCTGCGCGTACTGATGCGCCTCGCGGTCGAGGAGGGCGAACTGCCCACCACGCGCGAGGTCGCCGGCGCGATGGCCGTCCCCTACACGCACACCGCGAAGGCCGTGGCGAAGCTGCAGCACCTGGGCCTCATCGAGGCACGGCGCGGCCGGGGCGGCGGCCTCGCACTCACCGCCACCGGACGCAGGGCGTCGATCGGCTCCCTGGTGAGGGAGCTGGAGGGCCCGGGCGACGTGGTGGACTGCGACGGCACCACACCCTGCCCACTGCGTGCGGCCTGCCGACTGCGCGGCGCACTGCGCCAGGCCCAGGAGGCGTTCTTCGCCTCCCTCGACCCGCTGAGCGTGAGCGACCTCGTCGCCCCACCCACCGGCCCGCTGCTCCTCACCCTCTCCCCCACGCCCGGCACCGGCTGATCCCCCGACTCGCCACGCCTTCACTCTCCACACCCTTAAATACGACTCTAAGATGCATATTAAGGAGCCCCGCTGATGCTGACCGACCAGTCGAGCGCCGTCGTCCGCGCCACGCTTCCCGTCGTCGGCGCCGCCATCGACGAGATCACCGGGCGTTTCTACGAGCGGCTGTTCGCCGCCCACCCGGAGCTGCTGCGCGATCTGTTCAACCGCGGCAACCAGGCCGCCGGCACCCAGCGGCAGGCGCTCGCCGGTTCCGTCGCGGCCTTCGCCACGTACCTGGTGGACCACCCCGACGACCGGCCCGACGTGATGCTCCAGCGCATCGCGCACAAGCACGCGTCGCTCGGCGTACGGGCGGACCAGTACCCGGTCGTGCACGAGCACCTCTTCGCCGCGATCGCCGAGGTGCTCGGCGACGCGGTCACCCCGGAGGTGGCGCGCGCCTGGGACGAGGTGTACTGGCTGATGGCGAACGCGCTCATCGCGATCGAGGAGCGGCTGTACGCGGAACAGGGCGTCGTCGACGCGAACGTCTGGCGGGACTGGGAGATCGTCGACCGCACCGACGAGACCGACGACGTCGCCGCCTTCGTCCTGCGTCCCGCCGACGGCCTGCCCGCGCCCGGCTTCCGGCCCGGCCAGTACGTCTCCGTCCAGGTCGAACTGCCGGACGGGGCACGGCAGATACGCCAGTACAGCCTCACCGGCGCACCGTCGCCGACGACCCGGTCGATCGCGGTGAAGCGGGTGCGGGGCACCGCCGCCGGCAGCCCCGACGGCGAGGTCTCGTGCCATCTGCACGCACGCGTCGGAAGGGGCGACCGGGTGCGCCTCTCGGCCCCGTACGGGGATCTGGTGCTCGCCGCCGGCACGGCCCCGCTCCTGCTGGCCTCGGCGGGGATCGGCTGCACGCCCATGCTCGCCATGCTGGAGGAACTGGTGGCGACCGGGCACGCGGGCCCCGTGACGGTGGTGCACGCCGACCGCTCCCCCGCCGCCCACGCGTTGCGCGCCGATCACGCGGCCCTGACCGGCAAACTCTCCTCCGCCGGCGCGCACTTCTGGTACGAGGAGCCCGCGGTCCCGGACACGGGCGACGGCGCCGTGCACCACGCGGGCCGGGTCGATCTCACCGACGTACCGATCGCCCCCGGCACCCGCGCCTATCTGTGCGGCCCGCTGCCCTTCATGCGGGCGGTGCGCGAGCAGCTGCTCGGCCGGGGCGTGGCCGCCGCCGACATCCACTACGAGGTCTTCGGCCCGGATCTGTGGCTGGCCGCCGCGTAGCCGACGCTCCGGGACAGACCGGCTGACCTGCGGTGATTACGTGTGCTACGGCCATTGTCAGTGGCCGGGTGCAGACTGGCGGATACCTGGAGACAACGGCGTTTCGGAGGTGTTCGGCATGACTGACGTGCTGCTCGCTGTGGGTACGCGCAAAGGGCTTTTCCTCGGGCGGACGGGCGGGTCGGCGGGAGCGTGCCGCGAGACCTGGACGTTCGACGAGAGCCCCTGTTTCAACGCGCAGGCGGTGTACTCCGTCGCCATCGACACCCGCGGCCCCACACCGAGGCTCCTCGTGGGCGGTGACAGCGCGCACTGGGGGCCGTCCGTGTTCCACTCCGACGACCTCGGCAGGACCTGGACCGAGCCGTCCGCACCGGCCGTCAGGTTCCCGCAGGACACCGGGACCTCACTGGAGCGGGTGTGGCAGCTGCACCCGGCGGCGGCCGAGCCGGACGTGGTGTACGCGGGCACCGAGCCGGCCGCCCTGTACCGGTCCGAGGACCGAGGCACGACGTTCGAGCTGTGCCGCCCGCTGTGGGAGCACCCGACACGGTCCCGGTGGGTGCCGGGCGGAGGCGGCGAGGGGCTGCACACCGTGCTGACCGACGCCCGGGATCCGCGGGCGCTGACGGTGGCGGTGTCCACGGCCGGGGTGTTCCGCTCGGCGGACGGCGGCGCGAGCTGGGACCCGGCGAACTCGGGGGTGTCCGCCATGTTCCTGCCCGACCCGAACCCGGAGTTCGGGCAGTGCGTGCACAAGGTGGCGCGGGACGCCGCCGACCCGGACCGGCTCTATCTGCAGAACCACTGGGGCGTGTACCGCAGCGACGACGCGGGCGGTCACTGGACGGACATCGGGGGCGGCCTGCCGTCGACGTTCGGGTTCGCCATGGCCGCGCACCCGCACCGCGCGGACACCGCCTACACCTTCCCGATCACCGCCGACGCGGACCGGGTCCCCGCCGACCGCCGCTGCCGCGTCTTCCGCACCCAGGACGCGGGCAAGAGCTGGGAGCCGCTGACCCGGGGCCTGCCGACGGGCGACCACTACGGCGTGGTGCTGCGCGACGCCCTGTGCACGGACGACGCCGACCCGGCGGGCGTGTACTTCGGCAACCGCAACGGGGAGGTCTACGCCTCGGCCGACGACGGTGACAGCTGGCGGCAGTTGGCCTCCCACCTGCCGGACGTGCTGTGCGTACGGGCGGCGGTGGTGGGCTGAGGGCGGGGCGAGGACAGGCTCAGGGCAGGCGCCAGTCCACCGGCTCCATGCCCTGGCGCTGCAGCAGTTCGTTGGCCCGACTGAAGGGGCGCGAGCCGAAGAAGCCGCGGTCCGCCGACATCGGCGAGGGGTGGGCGGACTCGATCGCCGGAAGGTCGCCGAGCAGCGGCCGCAGGTTGCGGGCGTCGCGGCCCCACAGGATCGACACCATCGGCCTGTCGCGGGCCACCAGGGCGCGGATCGCCTGCTCGGTGACCTCCTCCCAGCCCTTGCCGCGGTGGGCGGCGGGCTTGCCCGGGGCCGTGGTGAGCGCACGGTTGAGAAGCAGCACGCCCTGTCGCGTCCACGGCGTCAGGTCGCCGTTCGAGGGGCGGGGCAGGCCCAGGTCGGAGTGCATCTCGCGGAAGATGTTCTCCAGGCTGCCCGGCAGCCTGCGCACCTCGGGAGCCACGGCGAAGCTCAGGCCGACGGCCATCCCCGGCGTGGGGTAGGGATCCTGACCGACGATCAGGACCCGGACGTCGTCCAGGGGTTGCTGGAAGGCGCGCAGGACGTTCGCCCCCGACGGGAGATAGGTCCGACCCGCCGCGATCTCGGCCCGGAGGAACTCCCCCATCGCGGTGATGCGTTCGGCCACCGGCTCGAGGGCCTGCGCCCAGCCGGCTTCGACAAGTTCGTGCAACGGTCGTGGTGCCACAGTCCGTCACCCTACTGGTCCACACGGACACCCCGGGCCCGCGGGGCGGCTGCCCGACCCCCGCACGGAAGCGAACGGCCTCACCGCTACCCTTCCTCGTGTCCGAGGTCATCGAGCCGGTCCAGCATCCCAGCGGGCCGGCCCTCACGAAGGCGGGGAGCCCGTTGCGTACGGCGATCGAGCCACTCCGCCACCCCGGCCGGAGACTGCCGTGAGCGCCGCCCGGGTGCTCGGGGTCGACTCGGGAGGTTCGGGGCTGCGGGTCGCGCTCGCCCCCGCCGACGGTCCCGCCGAGGCCACCACGGCCGTGTCCCGCACGCCGGTGCGCACCTCCGCGGCCGGGATCGACGCCGCCGACATGATGGATCAACTCCTGCCCATGGTGCGGTCGTTGCTCGCCGACGCGGGCGCCCCGACGGACGCGCCGGCGGCGGTGGCCGTGGGCGCCGCCGGGATGGCGACGCTCGGCGACGACCTGCGGGCCGCGCTGCCGGACGCGATGCGGCGCGAACTGGGCGTCGGCCGGATCGCGTTGGCCGGCGACGCCGTGACCGCGTACGCCGGGGCGCTCGGGCAACGGCCCGGGGCGGTCGTCGCCGCGGGCACCGGCATGATCGCCCTCGGCAGCGATCTCACCGGCTGGCGGCGGGCCGACGGCTGGGGGCATCTGCTCGGCGACAGCGGCGGCGGCGCGTGGATCGGCCGGGAAGGGCTCGACGCGGCACTGCGGGCCTTCGACGGCCGCCGCGGGGGCAGCGCAGCGCTGCTCGCGCTCGCCGAGGAGCGGTTCGGGTCCGCCGGTGAGCTGCCCGGCCGGATCTATCCGCGCACGGACCGTCCCGCGGCGCTCGCGTCCTTCGCGCCCGACGTGGCCCGGTGCGCGACGGACGGTGATCCGGTCGCCCGCGAGGTGCTGCGCCGCGCCGCCGCGCACATCGCCGAGGCGGCGGCCGCGGTGTGCCCGGCGGACGGCGGGGAGGTCGCGCTCACCGGCGGCCTGTTCCGGATGGGCGAGCCGCTGCTCGCCCCGCTGCGCGCCGAACTCGCCGAGCAGTTGCCCGGGGCCACCGTGACATCCGCCACCGGCGATCCGCTGCACGGCTCCCTGGTGATCGCCGCGGCCCTCGCCACGGACGGGCTGCGACTGCCGTGCGACGGCCGGCTGCTGGCGGTGGCGTAGGGGGCGCCGGGGTGCCGACGGCCCACGGGGTTGACGGGAACCCCCGCGGACCAGGGCACTTGAACCATCCGCAACCGCCCATCCGTAACCGAACGGACAATCAAGGACGGATACCGCTCAGCTGGGCCCTGACCGAACATCGGGACCGGTCGAGCCAGTAGCATGCGGCGCCATGAGCTCCCCCCAAGGGCCTGCTTCCGGCCTGCCTGTACGAATGCCGCGACCCCGACAGCCCGGACGGCACCGCCGTCCGGAACCGGTGGCCGCCCCCGAGGGCGCACCGTCCCTCGTCCTCGCGGTGCCGGGCACGCCCAGCGCCGCGACGCGCATGCTCGCCGACGAGGTCGTGAGCATCGCGCGCTCCGAGCTGCCCGGCCTGGACGCGCGGGTCGCTTTCGTGGAGGGGGAAGTCACCGACTTCCCGGTCTCCGCCGAGTTCCCCTCGCTCGCGTCCGTGCTCGCGCACGCGGCGAAGGAGCGCGGCAGCCGTTACGAGCAGGCGCTCGCCGCCGGTGTCGAGGGCGTCAAGGAGCCCGAGGGCCCCGTCGCCGTCGTCGTGCCGCTGCTCGCGGGTCCGGACAACGCGCAGGTCCGGCAGATCCACCAGGGCATCGCCGACAGCCGCGTCGCCGCCGAGCTGACCGATGTGCTCGGCCCGCACCCGCTGCTCGCCGAGGGACTGCACGTGCGGCTGTCGGAGGCGGGGCTCGCCCGCGCCGACCGCGCCCGGCTGTTCACCGTGGCCACGGCCGCCGACGGCATCATTCTCGTGACGGTCGGCGGCGAGGAGGCCGTGCAGGCCGCCGGGATCACCGGCATGCTGCTCGCCGCGCGTCTCGCCGTGCCGGTGATGGCCGCCGCGCTCGACGCCGAAGGCGCGGTCACCGCGATCGCCGAGCAGCTGCGCGGGTCCGGGTCGCAGCAGCTGGCGCTGTCGCCGTACCTGATCGGGCCCGAGCTGGATCCGTCGGTGCTGGAGGCCGCCGCCAAGGACGCCGGGTGTGCCGCCGCGGAGCCGTTGGGGGCGTATCCGGCGATGGGGAAGCTGGCGCTGGCCAAGTACACCGCCGCGCTGGGGATCACGCCGCAGCCGGTCGCCTCCGGCGGCTGACCGGAGCTTTCTGTACGGGGCCCGGGCTGTGCCCGGGCCCCGTTCCCTTTTTCGGCTCGCCCCGCGGGTTCGTCCCCGAACGCCGGACGGGCTTGGAGTGCTTTCTGTAGCGTCGTGTCATGAGCAGCGACGACGCGGCACTCATGGCGGAGCAGATGGCCTACTACCGTGCGCGTGCGCCGGAGTACGACAGGCCGTACAAGGACCGGGCCGACCTGCGGGAACTGCTGGCCGGGATCGACGAGTTGCCCGTCCGTGGGGATGTGCTGGAGCTGGCCTGCGGGACCGGGCAGTGGACCGCGCTGCTCGCGGAGCGGGCCGCGTCCGTCACCGCCGTCGACGCGTCGGCCGAGACGCTGGCCATCGCCCGGGAGCGGGCCGGCGGGCCCACCGTGCGGTTCGTCCAGGCCGATCTGTTCACGTGGGAGCCGCCGCGGCGCTACGACACGGTGTTCTTCGGGTTCTGGCTGTCGCACGTGCTTCCGGACCGGTTCGCGGAGTTCTGGCGGTCGGTCGGGGCCTCGCTCGCGCCCGGCGGCCGGGTCGTCTTCGTCGACGACGGGCCGTCCGAGGCGATCCACGAGGAGTTCGTGGCCGACGAGTCCGGGCACACGGCACTGCGACGGCTGGGCGACGGCAGCGCGTACCGCATCGTGAAGGTGTTCCGCGGCGCCGAGGAGCTCACGGACCGACTGGCCGCGCTCGGTTGGTCCGTCGAGGTACGGCAGGCCGCCGGGAGCTTCCTCACCGGCGTCGCCGTCCCTTCGGACGGGCAGGGTTAGGGCCTGTCCGGCGGATCTTGTCGCGGGCGCGGGGTCTGGCACGCCGCCCGGCTGCGACCTGATCCGCCGGACAGGCCCTAACCGAACACCACGCACGACGCCGCGGGCACCCGCACCGAGCCGCCCCGCACCGGCACGCCCGTCTCCGGGGCCACGGTGAACCAGGTGACGTCACCCGAGCGTTCGTTGGCCGCGTAGAGGAAGCGGCCCGAGGGGTCCATGGCGAGGTCGCGGGGCCAGTGGCCGCCGCAGGGAACCGTGGCGAGGAGTGTGCCGGTCTCGCCCGTCGGGTCCAGCGAGAACACGGAGATGACGTCCTCGCCGCGGGTCGCCGTCCACAGGAAGCGGCCGTCGGGGGCCACGACGAGCTCGGACGGGTAGGCGTCCCCGTTCGTGCTGTCGCCGGGCAGGACGAGGAGTTCGGTGAGCGGCTTGAGGGAGCCGTCGGCGGCGTCCCAGCGGCAGACGGTGAGGGTGGGGGTGAGTTCGTTGAGCACGTACACGTACGCGCCGGAGGGGTGGAAGGCGAGGTGGCGGGGGCCCGAGCCGGGGCGCAGGGCCGTCTCGTGGTGGAGGGTGAGCCGGCCGTCGGTGAGGGCGCAGACGCGGACCGAGTCCGTGCCGAGGTCGACGCTGACGGCCCAGCGGCCGCTCGGGTCGGGCACGACCTGGTGGGCGTGCGGAGCCTGCTGGCGCTGCGGGTGCGGGCCGGAGCCGGTGTGGCGCAGCACGTCGCGCCCGGCCGCGTCGGGGGTGCCGTCGGCGCGCAGCGGCAGTGAGGTGACGCTGCCCGAGTTGTAGTTGGCGGTCAGGACCCGGTCGCCCCACACGGCGAGGTGGGTGGGGCCCGCGCCGTCGACCGGGGCGGGCGGGGCGGCGAGCCGCACCGGGGTGGTGTCCGTGCGGAACGCGGCGACGGCCCCTTCGCGGGTCTCGCTCACCGCGTACAGGAGCCCGCCCGCGAGGGCGAGGTAGGAGGGGTCGGGCAGGGTGTCCGTGGCGTCGAGGACGGTCAGGGAGCCGTCCCTGGCGTTCAGTTCCGCCGTCACGATGCCGGGGCCGCCGGCCGCCGTGAACGACCCGATGTACGCCCGTGCTGCCTGACTGCCGCTCACTGCTTCCCCTTTCGGCCGCGGGCCCGGTGCCCGTGCGGCCGACGGTAGCAGTCGGTCTAGACCAGGTCGCGCCACGGAGGGCGGTGCCGCGCGGGGACCGCGTCCTCGCCGCGGGCCCGTGCGTGGGCCTCGGGGTGATGGACGAACGTCGGGGTGTGCTGCACGTCGTCGTAGGTCCGGTGGAAGACGGGGGTCGCCGAGCCGGAGAGCGGCGGGACGATCCACGACCAGTCGGCGCCGACGGTGCGGCCGCGGGACTCCTCGCGTGCGAGGTGGGTGAGGAAGCGGACGGACTCGGTGTGGTGGTCGGTGATGGTGACGCCCGCGCGGTCGAAGGAGTGCAGGACCGAGCGGTTGAGTTCGACGAGCGCGCGGTCCTTCCACAGGGAGCGGTCGGTCCGGGTGTCGAGGCCGAGCCTGCGGGCGAGGTGGGGCAGCAGGTTGTAGCGGTCGGTGTCGGCGAGGTTGCGGGCGCCGATCTCCGTGCCCATGTACCAGCCGTTGAAGGGGGCCGCGCCGTAGCAGATGCCGCCGATCTCCAGGCACATGTTGGCGATCGCGGGGACCGCGTACCAGCGCAGGCCCAGCTCGGCCCACCAGGGCAGATCCGGGTGCTCCAGGGGGACTTCGAGGATCGCGTCCGGTGGGAGGGCGAAGAGGCGGGGCCTGCGGTGCGGGGCCTCCTGGACGACGAGGGGCAGCACATCAAAGGCGGAGGCGGAGGCGGATGCGGTACTCGGGCCGCGCCAGCCGAGGTGCTGGGCGTACGCGGTGAGGCCGGCGGCGCGCGGGTCGCCGATGACGTGTCCGTCGCGCTGGACGTATCCGGCGTAGCGGATCAGTTGCTCGTTCCAGATGCGGGGGCCGGGGCGGCCCGGCCGGTCGGGGGCGAAGACGGTGACGAGCGGGCGGATCCGGCCGCCGGGTGCCGCCTGCCGCAGATGGTCGGCGCAGGCGGCGGCGATCTCCGCGGCGGAGTCGACGTGGCGCAGGTCGCGGACGGTCAGGGAGCGCCAGTAGAGGCGGCCTATGCAGCGGTTGGCGTTGCGCCAGGCGAGCCGGGCGCCGTGTTCGAGTTCCTGCGGGGTGTGCGTGTACGTGCCCGTGGCCGCGAGTTCCGCCTCGGCCTCGGCGATGCGGCGGGCCGGGTCGCCGAGCCCTTCCTCGGCGTGGTGCTGCCGGATGAAGGCGGCCGCGGCCTCCCTGGTGTCGGCCGCCGGGGCCCGGCGGACGGTGTGCTCCGCCCGGCCGTGGGCGCCCTGGGCCGCGGCGAGCCAGCCCTCGACGTCCTGCGACGGTTCGGTCCTGCGCAGGTTGCTCGGCACGGCGCACCCCCAGCGGTTCGGCCGATGCGAGACAACCACACCGCGGACCCGGCGGGCGGCGGGTCACGCACCTACGGGGAGCGTGCGGAACTGTTCGGCAGCGCGCGGCCGCGATTACGCGCCCAGGGTCGCGCGCCCGGCTCCGCGCAGCGGCACCGCGAGTTCGGCGAGGGCCCGCTCCAGGGCGTGCAGGTGGGCGAGGACCGGCGGTTCGGCGTCGGCGGTGTGCGGCGCGGCCACGACGGCGTGGGGCCGGCCGGCGGGGACGGTGAGCGCTTCGACGGCGCTCTCCACGCGCCGGCAGGCGGCGGCGAGCCGGGCGTCGTGGGAGGCCTCGGGGTCGGCGGCGACCGCGGCGAGGCCGCGTACCTCGTGGGCGCACGCGTCGAGCAGGGCGAGCACCTGCCGGGCCCGGCCCTTGCGGTGGCGCAGGGGGCTGAGCGGGTGCACGAGCGGGGCCAGGGAGAGGCGGACGCGGCCGAGGACGGCCTCCAGTTCGGCGACCCGGGGCGCCGGGTCGGCGTCGTGGCCCGCCAGCCGGGCGGCCGCGTCGGCGGTGCAGGCGTGCACACAGCGCAGCGCCCGCTCGACCCAGGCCTCGGTGACGGAGTGCGTGGTGACGGGCAGCACCAGGACGACGGCGAGGGCGGCGCCCAGGGCACCGACGGCCGTCTCGCCGACGCGCAGCGCGAGCAGGGCGGGGTCGAGGACGCCGAGCAGCCCGTAGAGCATGCTCGCCATCACGGTCACGGCGAGCATCATCCACGTGTAGGAGACGTGCGCGGTGTAGAAGATCCCGAAGACGCTGACGGCGATCACCGCGGCCGCGACGACCGGGTCGTGGTGCAGCGGCACGGCGACGGCGAAGCCCAGCACGATGCCGAGCACCGTGCCGAGGAAGCGGCGGAAGCTGCGCACCACGGTCTCGCCGCGCGAGGCCGTGGCGACGAACACCCACCAGGTGGCGCCGACGGCCCAGTACCAGCGCTGGTCCGAGAGGAGCTGTCCGGCGGCGAGCGCGAAGCCCGCGCCCACCGTGGCCTGCACGGCCTGCCGGGTGGTGATCCGGCGCAGACCGGTCCCGCCGGTCGGCGCGGCGACGGCCGCCGGGGCCGGCAGCCGTCGCTCGTAGCACCAGACCCCGAACCGGACGGCGGCCGCGGCCCCGAGCGACAGGAGGACGGCCGCGTACAGCTCGGGGAGCCGGCCGGGCGCGATGTGCAGGAACTGGGCCGCGAAGAAGGTCATGAAGCCGAACACGCCGAGCGAGTGGCCCCGGGGCCCCCAGCGCCGGGCGTACACGCCCGCGCCCACGACGCCGAGGAACGCCAGGTCCCGGGCGAGGGGCAGGTCGTGCAGGAGCGCGGCGAGGGCGAGCACCGGCAGTCCGACGACCGGCAGCAGCGCGGTGGTGACCGCCTGTCCGCGCACGGTCGGGTCGGTCACCGTGAACAGGGCGAGCAGCGCGGCGAGCCCACCGGTGACGGCCGCCGCCAGCGACTGCCCGGCCGCCCCGCACAGAGCCACGGCGAGCCCGATGCCCAGTACGGCCCGGCTCGCGAACCGCAGCCGCATGCGGCCCGGGTCCGGTGCCGCGAACGCCCTCTTCAGCACGTTGCCCCGCCCCTCTTCCATGTCCCGTTGCCGGTTCCGTACGCACATGAGAAAGGCGCCGCGGAGACCTCTCACCGGTCCGCAGCGCCATCGATACGTACATCTCAGCAGTTCAAGGGCTCTTGGTTCAACAGAGGGCGAAAGTCCTGGGCCAATGGCACACCACGGAAAAGGGACCGTCGGCCGCGATCGGGCCAACGGTCCAGCGCCCCGCGAGCGTCAGCGCGAGTGCGGCTTCGTGTGCGACTTATGTGCGGTCGACTATCCGCTCTTGTCCCGCACATCGCGGCGGGCCGAGTCTTCGGTGCGACAGCGCACGTACGCACCTTCATCAAGGGAGCAGACGCATGTCCTCTTCGGGACGGTTCAGCCGACGGAGCGCACTGGGGCTGGGGCTGGCGGCGGGGGCCTCGGCCCTCGCCCTGCCCGCGACGAACGCGGCCGCGAGCGCGCGGGCCACCCCGGGGCACTGGCCCCACGGGGCGACGCTCGCGGCGAAGTCGTTCACCGCCGACACCACGACGGTGCTGCGCAACCCGCTGAACGGCTTCGCGCTCTACGGCGACACGACGTTCCCGGACGACTTCTGGTCGGTCCGCGACGCCATCAGCGTGCCCGGCGTGGGCGACGTCCGCGCCTCCGACTACGCGTCGACGTTCTATCTGCGGATCGCCTGGTCGCTCCTGGAGCCCGAGGAGGGGGTCTACGGCTGGGAGACCGACGACAGACTCAAGGCGGCGCTGGCCACGGCGCGCGAGCGGGGTCTGAAGCTGGCCTTCCGGGTGGTCGTCGACAGCCGTGACAAGGCGTACGACTTCACGCCCGCCTTCGTCCGGGAGGCCGGAGCCGCCGGTTACGAGTCGCAGTCGGGCAGCAGGACGCTGTGGTCGCCGTACCCGGACGACCCGGTCTTCCAGGAGAAGTTCGGCGCGTTCGTGCGGGCCTTCGGCGCCGAGTTCGACGATCCGGAGCGGGTCGATTTCGTCGACGGCTACGGGCTCGGCAAGTGGGGCGAGGGGCACTCCCTGAAGTATCTCGACGCGGCGAGCCGGGAACCGGTGCTGCGCTGGGTGGTGGACCTGTACGCGGACGCCTTCCGGAAGGTGCCGCTCGCCATCAACTACCACCGCCTGATCGGCACGCCCTCGGACTGGGGCGCCGCCGACCCGGACAGTGAGCGGCTGCTCGACATCGCCGTGGACAAGGGGTTCTCGCTGCGTCACGACGCGTTCGGGATGACGACCTACTACGGGGACTGGGAGCGCGCGTACGCGGCGAAGTGGCGCTACCGGCGGCCGATCCTGATGGAGGGCGGCTGGGTCACGACCCAGCACAGCTATCAGGACGACCCGCGCGGCTACCAGAACGTGGGCGACGTCCGGCAGGGCGAGTTCGACGACTCGGCCGAGGCGCACGTCGCCGCGCTGGACTTCCGGGTCGGCGAGACCGTGTCGTGGTTCACCGAGGCGTTCGGTCTGGTCGAGCGGACCGTCGCCGAGGCCGGGTACCGGCTGCTGCCCACGTCCGTGGCGGCGCCGGCGACGGTGGCGGCGGGCGGCACCGCCCGGATCGACCACACGTGGGCCAACCTGGGCTGGGCGAACCTCCCCAACGACGTACCGCAGTGGAAGCGGAAGTACCGGCCCGCCGTCGCCCTGCTGACCGCCGACGGCCGGGCCGCGCACGTCTTCGTCGACACCGCGGCGGATCCGGGCACCTGGCTGAAGGACGCTCCCGGCAAGCACACCTTCCAGGCGTCTCTGGCCTCCGTGGCCAAGGGCGCCTACCGGTGGGGCGTCGCGCTCGTCGACACCGCGCGGGGCGACACCCCGGGCATCCGCCTGGCCACCGAGGAGGAGACGGTGGGCGGCTGGCTGGTCGTCGGCCGGGTGACCGTGACGTGACCCCGCTCTAGACCGGGATGAGCGTGGTCACGCAGAACGGGTGGCCCGCGGGGTCCAGAAGCACCCGCCAGCGGTCGGGCCCCGGCTGATCGGCCGCCTTCGTCGCCCCGGCGGCGAGCGCGCGCCGCTCGGCCTCGTCCAGATCGGTGACGGCCACGTCGAGATGGAACTGCTTCGGCAGCCCGTCCGGCCACTGCGGCGGACGGTGGTCGGGGACGCGGACGGTCACCAGGAGAAGGCCGTCGAGCGCGACCGCGCAGAAGGCGTCGGTGTCGACGGTGATCTGGCCGCCGAGCATCGTCGTCCAGAACGCGGCGAGCGCGCGGGGGTCGGCGCAGTCCAGGGACACGGATCCCAGTCGGCCCACGGATCGGGTCATGAGAACTCCTCGGAAGGCGGGGTCAGACGTTGGCGTAGCCGGCGATGCTCGCCTTGATGCGGTCCATCTCCCGGTCGTCGGACACGCCCTGGAAGTCGTACCGGGGCGTGTACGGGGCCTCCAGGCGGCGGGCCTCGTCGTCGGTGAGGGTGAGGTCGAGGGAGGCCACGGCGTCGTCGATCTGCTGGATGGTGCGGGCACCGACCAGGGGCGCGGCGACGACCGGGTTGCGGCGCAGCCAGGCCAGGGCGACCTGGGCGCGGCTGACGCCGTGCGCGTCGGCGATCGCGCCGACCTCGTCGACGATGAGGCGGTCGCTGTCGGCGGTGGCCCGGTAGAGCAGGTCGGCGAAGGCTCCGTCGGTGGCGGCGCGCTCCCCCGCCCTGGCCTGGTCGAAGGGGCGGGCGAGACGGCCGCGGGCCAGCGGGCTCCACACCATCGTGGCGACGCCCTCGTCGGCGCAGAGCGGCAGCATCTCGCGCTCCTCCTCGCGGGCGAGCAGGTTGTAGTGGTCCTGCATGGTGACGAAGCGGGCCCAGCCGTTCCGCTCCTGGAGGTGGAGGGCCTTGGCGAACTGCCAGGCGTACATGGAGGAGGCGCCGAGGTAGCGGGCCTTGCCCGCCTTCACCACGTCGTTCAGGGCCTCCAGGGTCTCCTCCAGCGGCGTCGCGTTGTCGAAGCGGTGGATCATGTAGACGTCGACGTGGTCGGTGCCCAGGCGGCGCAGGCTGGCGTCGATCTCGGCCATGATCGCCTTGCGGGACAGACCGCCGCCGTTCGGGCTGCCGGGGCGCATGCTGTGGCGGACCTTGGTGGTGATGACGACGTCGTCGCGGTTCGCGTAGTCCTTCAGGGCGCGGCCCAGGATCTCCTCGCTGGAGCCGTACGAGTACATGTTGGCGGTGTCGAAGAAGTTGATGCCCGCTTCCAGGGCGTGCTTGATGAGGGGGCGGCTGCTCTCCTCGTCGAGGGACCAGACGGGGTGGCCGCGGTCGGGCTCTCCGTAGGTCATGGCGCCGATGGCGACCGGGGAGACGTCCAGGCCGGTGCGGCCCAGCTTGATGTAGCGCACGAGGGCTCCTAGTGTGGAACGAACAGTAAACGGAGATGTCTCCGATTGACTCTTCGACCGTAACGGAGAGCTCTCCGGTTGGCAACCGGAGACGTGCTTCACCAGGAGGACCCATGCCCGAGGCCGCGCGGCAGCGCGCTGACGCCCTCAAGAACCGTGAGGTGATCCTCCGGGTCGCCCACGACGTGCTCGCCGAGTCGCCGGCCGCCTCGCTCAACTCGATCGCCAAGCGCGCGGGCGTGGGCCCCGGGACCCTCTACCGGCATTTCCCCACGCGTGAGGCGCTCATCCTGGAGGTCCACCGGCAGGGCATCGACCGGCTCGTCGACGCGGTCGACGAGACGCTGGCCGCGCAGCCGCCGCTGGAGGCCCTGCGCAGCTGGTTCACCACGCTCACGGCCTATGTGCGGATCAAGCACGGCCTCGGCGAGGCGCTGAACTCGGCGGCGGCGCAAGAGGTCATCAGCGCCTCCTGGCCCCCGGTCAGCGCGGCCGTCGGCCGGCTCCTCGACGCCTGCGTGGAGGCCGGCGAGGTGCGTCCCGGGCTCGACCCGGTCGACGTCATCATGCTGCTGAGCTGTCTGTGGCGGACCCCCGACACCCCGGAGGGCACCGCGCAGGCCCAGCGTCTGCTGGACCTCGCCGTCGACGGGTTCCGCCCCTGATCGGACGATCAGGCCTGGATCGTGAACTCCTGGTGGCTGATGGGGTCCAGGAACGCACCGGTCGTCGTGAACGCGACCGTCTCGCGGACCGCGTTGTGCGCGAGACGCCCCAGTTCGTTGCCGACGGAGCCCGCGATGTGCGGGGTGATGAAGGTGTGCGGCGTGCGGCGCAACCGGGCGTCGGCAGGCAGGTGTTCGGGTTCGGTGACGTCCAGTACGGCGGCGATGTCGCCCCGGTCGAGGCGGTCGGCGAGCGCCTCCTGGTCGACGAGGGCACCGCGCGCGGTGTTGATGAACGTGGCCCCGGGCCGCAGCAGTTCGAGGAGCGTGCGGTCGATCATCTGGCGCGTGCCGGCCAGCAGCGGGGCGTGCAGGGAGACGACGCCGCTCGTCTCGAACAGCTCGGGCAGCTCGACGTGGCGCACGCCGAGCCGGGCCGCCTCCAGGTCGTCGAGGTGCGGATCCGCGACGACGAGCCGCACGTCGTAGGCGCGCAGCCGCTCGATGACGGCGCGGCCGACCCGGGAGGCGCCGACGAGACCGACCGTGATGCCGTGCGCGCCCACATCGGGCCAGTCCGCCTCCAGGTCCACGGAGCCCGCGCCCTCGCGCAGCCGGTCGGCGGCGGTGAAGGCGCGTTTCGCGGCGAGCACGATCATCGCCACGGTGTACTCGGCGACGGGAACGGCGTTCGCCGCGGCGCTGGAGGTGACCGCGATGCCCCGGGCCCACACCTCGTCGTCGACGACGGGACGGACGGTGCCCGCGGAGTGCACGAGGCCGCGCAGGCTCGGCAGCAGGTCGAGCCGGTCCGCGTCGAGCGGCGCCGTCCCCCAGCCGGTGATCAGCACCTCCGCCTGGGAGAGCAGTCCCCGGTCCGTCGGGTCGGCGGGGTCGAGGGGGCGGTCGGCGAGAAGCTTGACCGAGCCGGACGCGTGCAGCGCGGCGACGTCGTCGGGCCGGAAGACGCGGCGGAACGTGGACTCGGGCATCGCGAACGCCACGGGGACGGTCGGACGGGGACCGGCGGCGGGCGGCGCGGACCTCGGGGGCGGCGTCATGATGGCCTGCCTTTCGGGGAGTTGACGGCGCCGGCGGGGCCGGGTGCCGGTCGGGTGCGGTCCGTCCATGCCAGCCCCGCGCCATGTTCGATGTCAAGATTCCAAGAGCGATCGATCATGAAACGAACATGCACCCGTCCCGGTGGCGGGACGGTCAGCCCGGCGGCGCCGAGGACTCGCGGACGGTGAGCGTCGGGGTGAGGGTGATGTGCCGCTGGGCGAAGGGCGTCTGGCCCGCCGCCGAGATGCGCTCGAAGCAGGCGGTGGCGGCGAACCGGCCGACGTCGTGCTTGGGCGGCGCCACCGCGGTCAGCGGCACGGCGGCGAGCTGCGCCACCTCGTCGTCGTAGGCGACGACGGAGAGATCTCCCGGGATGGAGACGCCGAGTTCGACCGCGGTGGCGACGAAGTCGATCGCGTAGTGGTCGGAGTGCACGAGCACCGCGGTGGTGCCGGTCTTCTTGCACAGCTCCAGGTAGGCGGCGGTCTGTCCGGCCACGTCCCCGGTCTCGTCGATGTGCTCGACCGCCGCGTCGCCGGCGAGCCCCAACTGCCGCACCGTGCGGCCGTGTCCGGCGAGTATGTGTCCGGAGGTGGGCGTGTCGAAGGTCGCGACGCCGATCCGCCGGTGCCCGAGACCGGCCAGGTGGCGCACGGCGATCGCGGCTCCGGCGGCGTGGTCGCTGCGCACCGACTCCAGCGCGTACCCGACCGGCGCCTCGGCCACGGCGCGCTCCACCATCACCACCGGCATGGGGGCGCTCTCCAGCAGCTCGAAGGTCGGATACGCGTCCGTGACGGTCGTGGTGACGAGCAGCCCGTCGACTCCGTCGGCGATGAGCCGTTCGATGTGCCGGCGCTCGTGGTCCGGGTCGTAGCGGGACACCCGGAGCACCACCCGTCCGCCGAGCGCGGTGGCGCGCTCGACGGCCCCGGCCACGATGTTCGGGTAGTAGTAGCCGGGGTCCGGCACGACGAGGCCGAAGGTGAACAGGGCCTTGCCGTCCTGCGCCGCCGGACGCGGCACGTGACGGCCCGCCATGCCGCCGGTGGGATCGGTCTCGACGGTGACCGCGCCGCCGTGCACCCGGCGCAGCAGGCCGAGTTCGGAGAGCTCCGCGAGGTCGCGGCGGACCGTCATCGCGGAGATCTCCTCGCGCCGCGCGAAGTCCGTGACCGACAGCGAGCCGTGGATGCGCAGCTCCGCCAGGATGCGTTCGTGCCGTGGATGCGGGTGCATCACTACCCCCGATGTTTGATTAATGTTCGGATGGTTGCTCACACTTGACCGTCATCGTAGGCCCAACTCAGGATCAGGGCGGGTCCGGGCGGTCCGGTCCGATCCACTCCTTCTCCGCCGCTGAAGTCCGTGCGCGGAGGCATGTCTGTCGGACGCGAAGGAGCCGCATGGGCACGACGCTTGAGAAACCGATGACCGTCACGAGGGCGGCGGCCCGCGGCGGCGGACCGCCGGGCGGGCGCCGACCGGCCGTGCTCAAGGCCTCGTTCTGGGTGCGGCTGCGCCGGGACCGGCCGCTGCTGCTCATGGTGGCGCCCGCGATCGTCCTGCTGCTGCTGTTCGTGTACCTGCCGCTGGTCGGCAACGTCGTCGCGTTCATGGACTACCAGCCCTACATCCCGATCGGCCAGAGCCGCTGGGTGGGCCTGGACAACTTCCGGGTGCTGTTCGCCGATCCGGCGTTCTGGCAGGCGACGCTGAACACGCTCGAGATCACCTTCATGCAGCTGGTCCTGTACTTCCCGGTCCCCATCGCGCTGGCGCTGCTGATCCACTCGCTGACCTGGCCCTGGCTGCGTACCGTCGTCCAGTCGGTGCTCTATCTGCCGCACTTCCTGTCCTGGGTCATCGTGGTCGGCTTCTTCCAGCAGACCCTCGGCTCGGGCGGCATCCTCAACCAGACGCTGCGTCAGCTCGACGTCGGCACGGTCAACGTGATGTCGGACCCGGGCACGTTCAAACTCCTGCTCACCACGCAGGTCGTGTGGAAGGACGCGGGCTGGGGAGCGATCATCTTCCTCGCCGCGCTCGCCGCGATCGACGACTCGCTCTACGAGGCGTCCGCGATCGACGGCGCGGGCCCCTGGCAGCGCTTCTGGCACGTCACCCTGCCCGGCATCCGGCCCATCATCATCATGCTGCTGATCCTGCGGCTCGGTGAGGCCCTCAACGTCGGGTTCGAGCAGATCCTGCTGCAACGCAGCGCCGTGGGCGCGCACGCGGCCGAAGTCCTCGACACCTACGTCTACTTCCACGGTGTCATCGACGGCAACTGGAGCATCGGCATCGCCGTCGGCCTGATCAAGGGCGCCGTCGGATTCCTCCTCATCCTCGCGGCGAACAAGACCGCCCACCGCCTCGGCGAGCAAGGAGTCTATTCCCGCTCATGAGCACCGTCCTCCGCCCCGCCTGGCAAGGCAAGCCCAAGCCCGTCGCCATCGCCCTCAAGGCGCTCGCGATCGTGCTCGCCCTCGGTCTGGTCCTCTTCCCGTTCCTGATCGTGTTCTCCACCAGCGTCTCCGACGGCGACGCCATCACCGAGGCCGGCGGCTATCTCGTGTGGCCGAAGTCGTTCAGCCTCGACGCCTACACCCAGATCTTCGAGGGCGGCGTCGTCACCCGCGCCATCGTCGTCTCCACGCTGGTCACGCTCGTGGGCACCGCGATCAGCCTGACCGCGACCGTGCTCGCCGCCCATGCCCTGAGCCGGCGCGGCGCCCTCTTCCAGCGCTCGCTGCTGACCTTCGTCCTCGTCACGTTCCTGTTCGCCCCCGGCCTGATCCCGCTGTATCTGGTGGTGAAGGAACTCGGACTGCTCGACAACTACTGGGCGTTGATCCTGCCCACCGCGTTCAGCGTCTTCAACATGATCGTCGTCCGCGGATTCATGATGGGCATCCCCCAGGAACTCATCGACAGCGCGAAGATCGACGGCGCCGGCGAGTGGCGCGTCCTGTGGACGATCAGCATTCCGCTGTCCCGCGCGGTCATCGCCGTCGTCGGACTCTTCTACGCGGTCAGCTACTGGAACGCCTTCTTCAACGCCCTGATCTACCTGAGCGACAGCACCAAGTGGCCGCTGCAACTCGTGCTGCGCACCTATGTGTTGCAGGGTTCCACGCTCGTCGACACCGGCGGGGACAGTGCCGCCCCGCCCGCCCAGTCGATCCAGATGGCCGTGGTGATGATCGCCGTCGTACCAATCCTGCTCGCCTACCCGTTCGTCCAGCGGCACCTCACCAAGGGCGTGCTCACGGGCGCCGTCAAGGGCTGAGCCGCTCACCCGCCGTACGTCCCCTCCGACCTCACCAAGGGAGCCGCACGATGAACCGTCCCACCTCCCCGGCCCTGAGCCGGCGCAACCTCTTCAAGGGCACGGCGCTCGGGATCGCCGCGCTCGGCACCGGACCGCTGCTCGCCGCGTGCTCCGGCTCGGGCGTCGGCACCACCGCGTCCGGCGACATCGCGCCGCTGCCCTCGTACCTCCCCATCACCAAGGGGCCGAAGCCCGACCTGAAGGGCAACGCCTCCGTGCAGCCGGTGTACTACCGGGCGCCGGCCGAGAGCGAGCTGTTCCGGTCGGTGGCGGGCAAGCCCGGCACCGGCGGCCGACTGTCGGCGTTCGTCGTCACCTACTACTCCCCGCCGCCGGCGGACAACTCCTACCTGAAGTACATCTCCGGGCAGGTCGGCACCTCGTTCGACATGCAGCTCGTGCCCGGCGACTCGTACGCCTCGAAGTTCGCGACCATGACGGCGGGCGGTGACCTGCCCGACCTGGTGCAGTTCCTCACCTTCGCGCCGCCGCAGGGCGGACCGCAGCTGCTCCAGGCGAAGTTCCAGGACCTCTCCGAGTACCTGTCCGGCGACAAGGTGAAGAAGTACCCGAACCTCGCGAACCTCTCCGAGGCGTCGTGGGACAGCGCCCGCGTCAACGGCCGCATCTACGGGGTGCCCGAGCCGCGTCCGCCGTTCGGCAGCATCCTCGTCTGCCGCCCCGACCTCATCGAGAAGCTGACCGGACAGGAACCGGCGCCGAAGAACGAGGCCGACTTCACCGAACTGTGCAAGCAGGTCACCAGCGAGAGAGCGAACCGCTACGCGCTCTGCGGGCAGGGCGGAGGCGGCAGCGTCGAGTGGGGCTTCGACTTCTTCGCCGCGATGTTCGGCGTCCCCAACAACTGGAGGCTCCAGGGCGGCAAGCTGGTCAACAAGTACGAGACCGACGAGTGGCTGCGCGCGATCAGCTACATCAAGAAGCTCCGCGGCGCCGGTTATTACCACCCCGACACCCCCAGCCTGGAGAACTCGCGGGCCAAGACCTACGTGGCCAACGGCAGCGTCCTCATGCACATGGACGGCATCTCCTCCCTCCTCGACATCACCCTGCCCAAGGGCGTCGTGACCGGCGCGGTCGTGCCGTTCGGCGCCGACGGCGGGAAGGGCGGCAACTACCAGGGGCCGTCCAGCTTCGGATTCACCGCCATGAAGAAGGCGGACAAGAAGACGATCGAGGAGCAGCTCGCCGTCCTCGACTATCTGGCCGCCCCCTACGGCTCCCAGGAGTACTTCAAGCTCCGCAACGGCCAGGAGGGCGTCCACTTCCGCCGCGAGGGCGCCGACGTCGAACTCACCAAGGCGGGCCGCACCATGGTCGAGCCCAGCACCCTGTTCCGCATCGCCGAGGGCCCCCAGGTGCTCACCAGCACCATCCGCATCGACGAGCAGCTGCGCCGCTCGCACGCCTGGCAGGTCGCCACGCAGGACATGCTGGTGCAGAACCCCGTCCAGGGCCTGTACTCGGAGACGGCGTCCCGGTCCAACTCCGCGACCACCGGCCTCACCGACACCATCACCGGCTACATCCTCGGCCGGGCCGACCTGGGGGCCGTCAAGTCCGCGATCTCCTCGTGGAAGTCGTCGACGGGCAACGCCATGCGCGACGAGTACGCCCGTCAGCTCGACAAGCGGAACGCGGCGTCGTGAACGGCCCGCACGGCGCCGCCCCGGCGCTCTCGTTCGCCGAGCTGTTCACCCCGAAGGCGCGGGCCGCGCTGCGCGTCCGCTCCTGGACGCCCGCGCCGCCCGTCGCCGACCGGGACGCCTGGTCCCACCTCTCCGGCCGCGACCGGACGGCACTCGCCGCGGCCGCCGCCACCTGGCGGGAGCTCGCCGCCCGCCACACCCCCCGGCTCAGCGACTGGGCGGCCTACAGCCGGGACGGCGACCGGATGCCGCACCAGAACAGCGAACACGCCCTCCTGGGACACACCGCCACCAGCGCGCTGCTCCTCGCCGCCGACGACAGGGACGAGGACGCCGTCGAGCTGGGCGACGCCGTGTGGCGGCTGTGCGAGCTGTCCGCCTGGTGTCTGCCCTCCCACTACGCCCTGCCCGAATCGGGCGAGCGGCCCTTCCTGCCCGAGCCGGGCCGCGACATCCTGGACCTCGCCGACGCCGCCACGGGCGCCCTGCTCGCCGCCGTCGACGCCTTCGCGGGCGACCGTCTCGACGCGCTGTTCCCCGGGATCAGGCGCCGCGTCCATCACGAGATCCGGCGGCGCGTCCTCGACCCGTGGGAGCGGGAGACCTACTTCTGGCACGGCCTGGACGGGCCGCCGAACAACTGGGCGCCCTGGATCGTCTCCAACGTGCTGGTCTGCGCCGCCGTCGTCGAACCGGACCGGGCGCGGCTGGAGGCGACCGTGGACCGTGCCCTGGCGATCCTGGACCGCTTCCGTGCCGGGTACGACGCCGACGGGAGCTGCGACGAGGGTGCCACCTACTGGTGGTGGGCCGGTGCGACGCTGTTCGAGGCCCTGGACCTGCTCGGCGAGATCACCGACGGCGCGCTGGACGCGTTCGCGGTGCCGCCGGTCGCGGCCATGGTGCGCTTCCCCGTCGACATGCAGATCGGCCCGCGCAGCCAGGTCAACTACTCCGACGGCACGCCGGTACTGCCGGAGAACGCCAACTGGCATCTGCTGGGCCGCTTCGCCGAGCGGGTGGGCGACGCCACGGCCGCGGCGCACGCCCGCTGGATGGGATCGCTGCATCCGCTGCGGTTCGACGGCCAGTTGGGCCCGCTGTTCCGCCGTACGCTCGCCGAACTGCGCGATCCGGGCTGGACGGCGCGCGGCGACGCGGCGCCCGGCATGCCCGCGTCGCGCTATCTGCCCGGCACCGAGGTCGCCGTCGCACGCGAGCAGGCAGGCGTCACCGAGGGCCTGTTCGTCGCGGCGAAGGGCGGCCACAACGACGTCAGCCACAACCACAACGACGCGGGTGGCGTCATCGTCTCCCTGGACGGCGACCCGGTCCTCATCGACGTCGGCGTCGGCGTGTACCGCCGCGACACCTTCCAGCCCCACACGCGCTACACGATCTGGACGATGCGCAGCGCCTGGCACAACGTGCCGCTGCCCGACGGTGTGGAGCAGCCGCACGGCAAGGAGTTCCGGGCAACGGACACGGTCTTCGAGGACACCGGCGCCACCGCCCGGCTGCGCATGGACCTCGCCGCCGCCCATCCCCCGGCGGCGGGCCTGACGCGCTGCGAGCGCGTCGTCGAACTGGACCGCGCGCGGTCGACGGTCCTCGTCCACGACGACTGGGCCTTCGACACGCCCCGCACGATGACCCTCGTCCTCATGACCGCCGACGAGCCGGTCGTGGAGGCGGACGGATTGCGGGTGGGCAAGGCCCACTTGCACTGCGACACGGCGGAGTTCGAGATCCGTACGGAGACGATCGCGCTCGACGACGCCCGGCTGTGCGGCGCGTGGGGCGACGCCGTCCACCGCACGCTCCTCGTCCAGCGCGAACCGGCCGGCCGAGGCAGGCACACGCTGCGCGTCCGGCGCGCGACCGGGGAGGGCCCCGCATGACGGTGATCGAGCCCGGACGGCTCTTCCACGACCAGGACGGCCGTCCCGTCCAACTGCACGGCGCGGGCTTCCTGCACACCGGCGGCCGCTTCTGGGCGTGGGGCGAGGACAAGCGCGCGGGCGGGACCTTCTCCGCGATCGCCTGCTACTCCTCAGCCGACCTGGCCGCCTGGCGCCACGAGGGCGACGCGCTGTCCGCCGGGACGGGCGACCTCGCCCCCGGCCGGGTCGTCGAACGCCCCAAGGTGCTGCGCCATCCGGCGAGCGGCCGCTACCTCATGTACCTGCACATCGACTCGGCGGACTACGCGGACGCCCGCGTCGGCTTCGCGAGCGGCGACCGTCCGGCGGGCCCGTACACGTACCACGGCAGCACCCGGCCGCTGGGCCGGCTGAGCCGGGACATCGGCGTGTACGCCGAGGGCGACGCCGGATATCTGCTGTCGGAGGACCGCGACCACGGGCTGCACATCTACCGGCTCACCGACGACTGGCTCGGCGTCGACTCCCTCGTCTGCACCACGCTCGCCGCGCACGGCCGGCACGGCTACGAGTCCCCCGCGCTGGTCCGCGCCGACGGCCTGTACTACCTCTTCGGCTCCGACCTCACCGGCTGGGCGACCAACGACAACCGGTACGCGACCGCGCCTTCCCTGGCGGGCCCGTGGTCGCCGTGGCGGCTCTTCGCCCCCGAGGGATCGGCGACGTACGACTCGCAGATCAGCGCGGTCGTGACCGTCCGCGGCACCGAGCGGACCAGTCACGTCTACGCCGGTGACCGCTGGCTGCCCGACCGGCTGGCCGACTCGCCGCCCGTCTGGCTGCCGCTGCGCATCGGCGGCGGCCGGGCCCGCCTCGACTGGCACGACCGCTGGAGCATCGACCCGGTCACCGGGTCCGTCACCCCGCACGACGCACCGCACCGCGCGCACCAGGAAGAGAGCACATGACCGACGTACCGCCCCCGTTCGAGCTGCCGCCCGACGACCCGGACCGCTCGCCGGTCACCGGCTGGACCCGCGCCCACTGGGAGGCGACCGGGCTGCGCTGGCTCGACCACGTCCGCCGCCACGACAGCCCGGGCGGCGCCCTGCCCCGGCTGCCCGGCCGGGTCACCGGAGACGGGGTGCGGCGCGAGAGCATGGAGACGATCGGGCGGTCCTTCCTGCTGGCCGCCCCGCTGATCGCGGGCGCCGCCCCGGAGACCGCCGAGCCGCTCGCCGAGCGGTACGCCCGCGCCCTGCTGGCGGGCACCGACCCCGACGGGCCCGAGGCCTGGCCGCGCGGCGTGACCTGCCGGGCGCCCGTCAGCGGTGTCACCAACTCCATCGTGGAGGCCGCCAACATCGCGTTCGGCCTGCACATCAGCCGCGAGCGGCTGTGGGACCGGCTCACCGGGCCCGAGCGGCGCCGGATCGCCGACTGGCTGCGCCATCACGCCCGGCTCGAGGTGTGGCACAACAACTGGCAGCTGTTCCCCGCCATGGCCGAGGCGTTCCTGCGGTCGGTGGGCGAGGACACCAGCGGCTGCATCGGGACCCGCAACGTGGCCCGCGTCGAGTCCTGGTACCTGGAGCAGGGCTGGTACACCGACGGCCCCGAGCACGCCGTCGACTACTACAACGCGTGGGCCATCCACCCGTATCTGTGGGCCTGGTACCGGATGACGGACCGCACGGCGACCCCCGAGGGCTCCCGTCATCTCGAACGCCTCGGCGCGTTCGTCACGTCGTACGCGCGCACCGTCGCCCCCGACGGATCGATGCTGCACGTGGGACGTTCGCTCAGCTATCGCACGGCGGCGCTCGCCGCGCTGTGGTGCGCGGAGATGTCCGGGGTGAACCCGCTGTCGCCGGGCGCGACCCGGCGGCTCGTCTCCGGGGTCCTGGCCCGGTTCGTGTCCCACGGCGTCGGCGTCGACCGGCCGCTCGACCTCGGCTGGTACCGGCCCTACGAGCCGGTCTCCCAGACGTACAGCGGGTTCGGCTCCGCGTACCTCGCCGGGATCGGCTTCCTGGGCCTGGCCCTGGGAGCGGACGCGCCCGTGTGGACGGACACCGAGCAACCCCAGCCCACCGAGCGGGAGTTCGGCACGCACGCCTGGCCGGCGCTGGGCTGGCTGGTGACCACTCAGCGCGACGGCATCGTCCGGCTCGCCAACCACGGCAGCGACCACTGCGAGCTCCCCGTCGAGCCGACCCGGCCCGACCCCGACGATCCGCACTACGCCAAGCTGGCCTACTCCTCCCACACCGCCCCGGGCACCGCCGCCGCGTGGGAGGACGGCGTCGACTCGCACCCCGCGCTCGTGGACGCCGACGGCCGGGCGAGCCGACGCGGTCCCCTGCGGGCGATGCGGGTCGACGGCACCGTCGCCGCCTCCGTGCACCTGCCGCAGCGCGACGGCCGGGCGCTGCCGGGCTGCGCGATCACCTCCGTGACGGTGGCGCACGACGCCCACGAGGTCCGCGCCCATCTCGTGCGCTCCCCCGGCGGGTACACCGTGCGGGAGGGCGGCTGGGCCGTCGCCGACGACGTGCCCCTGACGGCCGTACACCATGCCGGAGCCGCCACGGTGACCAGCCGTCAGGGGCTTGTCGCGCGCGTCGTCGGGCTGTACGGGTACGACGCCGCGGAGGTGTTCACGTACCGGGACGCGAACGCGATGGGCCCGCACTCGGCCGTCCCCGCGCTCACCGCGACGGCCGATCCCGGGGACACCGTCCTGGTCGGCCTGCACACACTGGCCCGTGCGACTCCGCTGCCCGAGGCTCCGCTCGTGGCCGTCGCCGGCACCGTCGTCACCGTCTCCTGGCCCGACGGAAGCGAGCAGCGCGTCGATCTCGCGACGTGCTGTCCCTGGGACGGACGGATCCCGGGCACCACTACCGTGTGACGGCCCCGCGCCCCCAAAAAAGAAGAGGAACGGAACGCAACATGGCCCCATCCTCGATGTCCCCGATCTCCCCGGTCCCCGCCGCTCCCCACCACGGCCTGCTGCTCGGCGGTGTCGGCCGCTACACCGACCCGTGGCATCCCTTCGCCGAGACCAACACGGGCCTGACGGACGTGGCGCGGGAGGCGGGCGTCGTCCTGGAGCCGGCCGGGGACATCGACGCCGCGCTGGCCTCCTTCGCCGAGGGAGCCCTGCCGGACCTCGTCGTCGTCAACATCGGTCTGCCCCGGGACGGGCGCCCGGTGCCCGACGGCGCCGGCGCCGCGGCCGGGCTCGCCCGGCTCCTGGGGAGCGTCGTTCCCGTCCTCGCCGTGCACTCCTCGGCGACCTGCTTCCCGGACGACGAGGTGTGGGAGGCGGGTCTGGGCGGCACCTGGGTGCGCGGCACGTCGATGCACCCGCCGTACGGCCGCGCGCACGTCCTGGTCACCGACGCGGACCATCCCGTCACCGCGGGCCTCGACGACTTCGCGCTGGACGACGAGCGCTACACCCACCTGCGCCACGGCCCGGGCGTGCGGGTGCTGCTCGCACACGAACACGAGGGCGGGCGGCACCCGTTGCTGTGGGTGCACACCCGCCCCGGCGGCGGCCTCACGGTGTACGACGCCCTCGGCCACGACGGCCGTTCGTACGCGTCGGGAGCGCACCGCACGGTGCTGCGGCGCGCCCTCGGCGCTCTGCTCGGCTGACGCCGGGCGGGCGGCGGGTCAGAGCGTGGCCGCGAAGGGGTCCCGGTCCAGGGGCACCGGCAGGACGTCACCGGCGCGGCTCTGGATGTGCTGGGTCTCGCCGGTGGCGGCGGCCCGGTCGATGGCGACCAGGACCTCGAGCACGTGATAGCCGAGGTCGCCGGTCGCGATGTGCGGCGTCCCCGACCGGATGGACCGGGCCATGTCGAGGACGCCGAGGCCACGGCCCTCGCCGAGGCCGACGGGCTCGACCGGCTCCCAGAGCGGGGCGCCGTCGTCGTCGGCACCGCGGGTGATCCGCACGTCCCCGGTGAAGCGGTTGGGGTCGGGCACGACGAGGACGCCGTCGGTGCCGTTGATCTCCACGACGCCGTCGCGGACGAGGGCCGAGTCGAAGCTGAAGACGCTCTGGGCGACGGCTCCGCCCTCGAAGGTGGCGAGGGCGGCCACATGGGTCGGCACCTCGACCGGGAACTCGGTGCCGGTGCGGGGGCCGGTGCGGATCGTGCGGACCTTGCGGCCGGTGGAGCCCACCGCGGAGACCCGCGTGACGGACCCGAACAGGGTGATCAGGGTCGTGAAGTAGTAGGGGCCCATGTCGAACAGCGGCCCGGCACCGGTGGCGAAGAGGAACTCGGGGCTCGGGTGCCAGGCGTCGGGTCCCGGGGTCTGGAACATCGTGTACGCCGACAGCGCGGAGCCGATGTCGCCGCGCTCGATGGCGCGGCGCGCGGTCTGGACGCCGGGGCCGAGCGCGGTGTCCGGGGCTACGCCGACCCGCAGTCCGGCCTCGGCGGCCTGGTCGAGCAGGGCGCGCGCGGAGGCGAGGTCGACGGCGATCGGCTTCTCCGACCACACGTGCTTGCCCGCGGCGACGATCGCGGAGCTGACCTCGGCGTGCACGGCGGGGATGGTCAGGTTGACGACGATCTCGACGCCGTCGTGCGCGAGGACGTCGTCCGCCGTGCCCCAGGCCGGGACGCCGTGCTTGCGGGCCTGCTCCTCGGCGCGGTCGGCCATCAGGTCACCGACGATGACCACGTCGACGTCGGGGATCCGGGTGAGCGTGGTGAGGTACTGCTCGCTGATGTTGCCCGCGCCGATGACGCCGACGCCGACCGGGCCCGAGCGGGGAGTCGCGGCCGTCATCAGACGATCCCCTTCTCGCGGAGGTGGGCGACGGATCCGGCGATGCCCTCGAAGATGTCTCCGGCGTACGTGTCGAACTCCACGATCGCGTAAGCGGCGTTCGGGGCGGCGGCCAGGGCGGCGTCGACGGGGATCTCGCCCTGTCCCGCGGACACCTGCCGGGTCTGCGCGATGTCGAACGGGTCGCCCGTGGTGAACGGGTCGTCGATGACGGCGCCGTCCTTGATGTGCAGGGCCGTGACCCGGTCGCCGAGGCGGCCGAGGAGCGCGACGGCGTCGTGGCCGCCGGCCGAGGCCCAGTACACGTCCAGTTCCAGCTCGACCGGGTCGGCGAGGCGGGACACGAAATACTCGTAGGCGCTGAGCCCGTCGACGGTCGGGGTGAACTCCTGCGAGTGGTTGTGGTACCCGACGCGCAGTCCGTGGTCGGCGGCGATCGTCGCGGCCTCGTTGAGCAGCGTGGCGGTCCGGTCGATCCCCTCGGCGTCGGCCCACCGGGAGGCGGCCACCATCGGCTCGTACACGGTCTCCAGGCCGAGGATCCGGGCCGCCGCGAAGGTCCGCTCCAACGCGTCCCGCCCCTGGTCGGGGGCGGCGAGGCCGGCGTGCCCGGTGCGGGCGCGCAGGCCGTGCCCGGCCAGCGCGTCGGCGAGCTCCTGCGGCCGGTCCACGAAGTCGAACACCTCGACGTTGCGCAGTCCGGTCGCCGCGAGACGGGCGAGCGTGCCGTCCTCGTCGGCCTTGAGGGCGTCGCGCACCGAGTACAGCTGGAGCGACAACTGGGGTGTGGACATGGCTGGTCTTTCCGATCGTGAGTCAGGGTGGGAGATGACCGGGCGCTCAGGGCCTCAGCGGCGGACAAACGCACGTCATGTTCGAAATGACGACACCAAGGCCCCTTTTGCGGCGAGGACTTTCGTTCAGATTAAGCTAAAGCCTCTTCCGTGCCAAGGCCATCCACCCATCCCCGACTCCGGTGGCGATCAGGAGGCCGGCCGGGGTTCGATCCTGAACAGCTGGTCGCCGACCTGCCCGACGAGGCTGTGGCCGTACGTGATCAGCTCGGGCCGGATCCCGCCCTTCGCCTCCGTCTTCGGCAACTGCACGCGGCCGCGCCAGCGCACCGATCCGCTGTCCAGGTCGAGGCCCACGAGGTTTCCGGACGGGTCGAGGTAGTAGGCGACCCGGGCCTCGAGGTCCACCGCGGGGTCGGAGGCCAGTTCCCGTACATCGGACACGCGGGGGTCCTCGCGCAGGGTCAGGCCGAGGTCGCGCGCCCACAGGCGGCGGCCGTCGGCGGCCGTGCGCGCGACGCCTTCGCGCTGCGTGCTGCCCAGGACGATGCCGTCGGCGACCACGCCCCCGGGAAACCCGTCGGCCCGGTGGCGGGTGACCGCGCCCGACCGCGTGTCGACGCGGGTCAGGGTGACCGGCCCGGAGTCACCGAAGGAGTCGCCGCCCTCGGGCACCCCGGCCAGCAGGACGGTCCGGTCGTCCGTGCCCACGTACATCGTGGGACCCTTGACGGTCGCGACGGTCCGCGCCTCGCCCGTCGCCGGGTCGAGCCGGACGACGGTGCTGGTCTGCGGCGCCTTCTCACTGTCCGGAGAACACGTCAGGTAAGGGACCCCGTCGATCGCCATCCGGCCGCAGTCGGCCTTCTTCCACGCGTACGTCCACAGCGTGCGGCCCGTCTTGTCGTCCAGGGCCGCGACCTTCTTGAAGGTGGGGGTGTTGGCGAGGACACCCCCGTCGAAGAGGAGGGCGGAGTCGTCGTCGCGGCTGTCGTCGGCCACCTTGTGCTGCCACAACACCTTGTGGCTCGTGAGATCGCGGGCGACGACGTCGGTTCCCGGGCTCGGCGTGCCGGGCGCGTGATCGGCGTAGCCGAAGAGGATGCCGTCGCGCACGCCGGGCAGGGCGGCCGCCGAAGATCCGTCGTTGGACTTGCCCCGCTCCTTCCAGACGACCTTCCCGGTACGGGCGTTCACGGCGAGGGCGTCGTACCGGGCGCCCTGGCAGTACACGGTGCCCGAGGCGGTGGTACAGGCCCGCCAGTCGGCACTGCCGCCGGGAAGGGTGGTCCGCCACAGCAGCTTGCTCGCGGTGCTCGTGCCGGACGCGGGCGGCTGGGTCCCCTGGTGGGTGCCGCCCCCGGTGACGAGCACGGCCGAGACCGTGACGCCCGCGATGCCGAGCGCGGCCCCGGTCACCCGGGTGATGTTCCTGCGCCGTCTGCGGCGCACGATGCGGTCGACGATGCCCACGGGGGCGGCCGGGTCGTCGGGGGTCGTGCCGCGCAGAACGTCCCGGATCGCCTGGTCCAGCCGGTCGGTGCTCATGAGTGGGCTCCCTTCGGGGTGCTGCGGTGCGCCGCGGCGAGCGTCTGCTGTGCGGGAGCGGCCAACTCCGGCGCGAGACCGCGCAGTCGGGCCAGGGACCGGTGGGTGGTGCTGCGGACGGTGCCGACCGAGCAGCCCAGGGTGCTCGCGACCTCGGTCTCGGACAGGTCCTCGAAGTAGCGCAGGACGAGGACGGTCCGCTGGCGCGGGGTGAGCCGGGCGAGGGCCTGGCCCACGGCGATCCGCAGATCGGCGTCGGAGGTGCCGTCGGCGACGCCGAGACTCTCCGGCGGCGCGGCGAACGTCGGCTCGCGGTGCGGCCGGCGCAGCCGCCACCGGCTGACCTGGTGGCGGTACATCACCTTGCGCACGTAGCGCTCGGGGTCCTCGACGTGCCGCCAGCGGTCCAGCGCCTTCATCAGCGCGGTCTGCACGAGGTCCTCGGCCTCGTGCCGGTCGCCGCCCGTGAGCAGGTTCGCCACCCGGAGCAGAGCGCCCCAGCGGGAGTCGACGAACTCCCGGAATCTCTCGTGGTCTTGCGGGTCCATGGGCCCTCCCGTTTCTTGACTCCCCTATGGACGCGCGGACCTCCGGCCATCTATGCCTGCCGGACGGCGGATTCTCCGGCCACCCCGCTACGGCACGCGCGGCCCGCCGAGGTAGCGGCCGTGGGAGTCATAGGGCCAGGCGTTCGCGACGCACCCCTTCAGGCCCTTGATCTGCTGCATCATCACGGGTGCGGGACTGCCGGGCCCCGGGCAGGTCTCGTGGCCGTGGCCGATGCGGTGGCCGACCTCGTGGTTGACGATGAGCGCCCGGTACTCCTCGATGGGGCCGTCGAACTCGGGGGAACCGAGCAGCCAGCGGCGCAGATTGACCACGACGGTCCGGCCGACGCTGCAGTTGACCTCGCCGTGCGTGTACAGGCCCGCCGAGCCGCAGAGGCAGTCGACGGTCCGCGGTGTGGCGATCTTTATGACGAAGTCGCGGGGCCCCGCGCTCACCAGCTGGAACGCGTCGACGCCGTCGCTGCCCCAGCCCCGGGGGTCGCCCAGCACGCCGGAGATCTCCCGCGCCGCCGCGTCGGCCGAGACGCCGGAACCGTCCTCGACCTGCACCTGATAGCGCCGCAGCCGGGTCCCGGTCCCCACCGGTGAGCCGTCGGCGTGCGCCGTGCCGAAGGTGCCGGGGCCCGCCACCCGCACCGCGCCGGACGGGCCCGCCGCCCGTACCGCCTCACGCCCCGCCTGGGCGCAGCGGGCGGCGGTACGGGCCTCGCTGTTTCGCCAGTACGTGTAGCCGGCGGCGCTCCCGACGGACAGGGCCACCGCCACCCCGAGCAGCAGGCTCAGGAGCGTCGCCCGTCTTCGCCGCCACCGCACCGACACAGCCTCGCGCCCTCGCACCGCTCGGACCCCCCATGGTTCAGACCAGATCGCCGTCACTGAGGGACGCGCGAGGAGGGCAGATGGTTGCGCGATGCAGGCAGATCAGACGGCCTGTGCCCGGATGAGGAGGAGTTGTTCGGGATGGAGCGCGGGGGCGCGGACGCCGACCCGGGTCAGGGCCGCGCCGCCGAGGACGAGGGGCTCGGTGGTCCACGGGGTGGGTGCCCCCTGGCGCAGGGCGGGGGTGTCGCCGGGCGGCTGCACGCTCACCCGGTACGTCAGCTCCTCGGCCAGACCGGGGAGCCGGACCACGTCGGGCACGGAGGTCAGCGGCGCGTCCAGCTGCACCAGGGCGAACAGGGCGTCCCGCCGGTCGGGGGCGACGACCCCGTGGACGGCGAGCGCGGGGTCGTGGGCGTCGGCGCGCACGGTGGTGCCGCCGTGCAGCAGCGGCCGCAGCTCCTTGTACAGGGCGACCCAGCGGGCGAGTTCCGCGCGCTCCTCGGGGGTGGCACCGGTGAGATCCCACTCGATGCCGAAGGAGGCAAACAGGGCCGTGCCCGCGCGGAAGGAGAGGTCGTGCGTGCGGCCCGTGGTGTGCGAGCGGGGCGCGCCCACGTGGGCGCCGACGAGTTCCGGCGGCACCAACTGCGCCGTCCAGCGCTGGATCTGCTGCCGCTCCAGGGGGTCGATGCAGTCGCTGGCCCACACCCGGTCGGTGCGTTCGAGGATGCCGAGGTCGACGCGGAGGCCGCCCGACGAGCAGGACTCGATCTCGACGTGCGGGTGGCGGGCGCGCAGCGCGTCGAGGAGGCGGTAGACGGCATGGGTCTGGGCGTGCACCGAGGGGGTGCCGTGCGGTCCGTGCCCGGCGTCGAGGAGGTCGCGGTTGTGGTCCCACTTCAGGTACGCGATGTCGTACTCGGTGAGAAGCGCGTCGAGGCGGTCGAGGACGTACGTGTACGCGTCGGGGACGGCGAGATCGAGGACCTGCTGCCGGCGTGAGGCGAGGGGCTGCCGGCCGCCGGTGGCGAGCAGCCAGTCGGGGTGGGCGCGGGCCAGGTCGGAGTCGGGGTTGACCATCTCAGGCTCCACCCACAGGCCGAACTCCATGCCGAGGTCCCGGACGGTGGAGATCAGCGGGCCGAGCCCCTGCGGCCAGACGCCTTCGTCGACGTACCAGTCGCCCAGCCCGGCGCGGTCGTTCCTGCGGTGCCGGAACCAGCCGTCGTCCAGGACGAACCGCTCGACGCCCGCCTCGGCGCCGGCCCGGGCGAGTGCGGTCAGCCGGTCCAGGTCCTGGTCGAAGTAGACGGCCTCCCAGGTGTTCAGGACGACCGGCCGGGGCGGCGGTCCGGGCCGCTCGGCGCGCAGGTGGGTGTGGAAGCGGGCGGCGACGGCGTCGAGGCCTTCGGCGCCGTACGCCGCGTACACCCAGGGCGTGGTGTAGCTCTCGCCGGGCGCGAGCCGCACCTCGCCGGGCAGCAGCAGCTCCCCGCCGCCGAGCACTGCCGCACCGGTGGAGAGGCGCTCGGCGTAATTGCGGTGGTTGCCGCTCCAGGCGACGTGCAGCGCCCACACCTCGCCGTGCCGGAAGCCGAAGCCGGGGGTGCCCGCGGCCAGGATCAGCGGGGCGTCCGGGCCGGTGCGGCCGCGGCGGTTCTCCCTGCTGTGCGCGCCGACGGTGAACGGAAGCCGCTGCGGCGCCCGTTCGCGTCCCCATCGTCCGGCCAGGTCGAACAGCTCGGTCGCCACGGGCGGCACGGGCACGGTCGGGGTGAGGGCGTCGAGCACGAAGAGGCCGTCGGCCGCGGTGGAGGTGAGTTCGGCGCGCTGGCGCAGCAACCCCTGGGCGGTCAGCTCCAGTTCGAGCCGCAGGACGAGACCGGCGTCGGCGTCCTCGCCGGTGGCCACGACCCGGCCGCCCCGGCCCGGGGCGCCCCGGTCGTCGACGTCGAGTGCCGTGCGCCGGAACCAGGGCGACCAGGCGGTGCCGTCGCGGTGCCCGGTCAGGCCGGGCCGCCCGCGCCAGCCCGCGGCGTGCTCGCGCGCGAGGGACGGTGCGACCACCTGGTCGTTGTCGTTCGGCACCGGGGCCGCTTCGGCCGCCCGGCACAGGTGGGTGAGCGCGGCCGCGTCGAGGGCGCCCAGGTCCGCGCCCCAGTGGACGACGGACGGCAGGGCGTCCGGCGCGCCCTGCGGCGTGGCGAGGACGAGGCCGACGCCTGCGGCGCGCAGCTGGACCGGATCGGACACGGACAGGGGCACGGAGAACTCCCGGGAGCCGTAGGGGTGCAGGGTGGGTCGGGGATCCCTTGAGTTTTGCCCCGATACTCTCGAACGGTCAACACCCCACCTCCGAGAGGGATTCTTCGAACGGATCCCCTCCTCCCTCCTCTGGTGAGTTTCGTGGCGGAAGGCTAAGGTCGCTTGGTCGCAGGCCAGTTGGCGTCGTTCCGGACGGAGGACAACAGTCCATGACGTGGTCCCCCCTCACCGGTTCCGCGCGCGACGTGGCGCTCGCGGTGCTGCTCGACGGTCCGTTGCCGCGCAGCGAACTCGCCCGCCGGCTGCGGCTCTCCGCGGGCAGCCTGACCCGGCTGACGAAACCCCTGCTCGCGTCCGGACTGCTGGTGGAGACGCCGGTCGAGCACGACGAGGAGACGGGACGGCCGACGCGGCCGCTCGACGTCAGGCCGGCCGCGCACCACTTCCTCGGGGTGAAGCTCACCGCGGACACGGCCTACGGCGTGGTCACCTCGATGCGCGCGGAGATCCTCGCGCACGGGCGGCGCCCGCTGCCGGACCGCGACCCGGAGGCCGTCGTCGCCGCGGTGGCGGAGCTGGCACGGACGCTGGGGGCGGGCCACGGCGGCCGGTGGACCGCGGCGGGCATCAGTCTGGGCGGCCGGGTCACCGATCACTCGACGGTGACCGACGCCCGCTATCTCGGCTGGCGGGACGTCGCGCTGGGCCCGGCGTGCGGGGCGGCCCTGGACTGCCCGGTCGTCGTCGACAACGACCTGCTGTCACTGGCCCGCGCCGAGCAGTGGTTCGGCGCGGGCAAGGGGTACGACGACTTCGCCCTGCTGACCGTCGGCGAGGGGATCGGCTACGGCCTGGTCGCGCACGGCCGGCTGCGGACCGGCCCGGACGCCTCGGTCGGCGTGCTCGGCCACCACCCGCTGGACCCGCTGGGTCCGCTCTGCCCGGAGGGCCACCAGGGCTGCGCGGAGGCCATGCTGACCATTCCCGCGATCCGCCACCGGGTCTCGCTGGGCCTGGGGCGCGACGTCGACTACGACACCTGTCTCGATCTCGCCGCGGCGGGCGACCCGGTCGCCGCCCGCGCGGTCGGGGACGCGGCGGCGGCGCTCGGCCGGCTGACCGCGGCCGTCGGCAACCTGACGCTGACCGAGCGCGTCGTCCTGAGCGGCGACGGCATCCGCCTCGCCGACGTCGGCCGTCCGTCGTTCGACGCGGCGCTGCGCCGGGACCGCAGCCCGTACGCGAGCCCGCTCGACGTCGTCGTCCGGCGCACGGACTTCACGGACTGGGCGCGGGGCGCCGCCGCCACCGCGATCCAGACGTACGCCCTCGGGGTCCCGGCCGAAGACGCCCCGTAGCGCACGGCCGCCGCGCGGCCCGATGAGTTCCGGGGTGTCCTGGAGTCGTTACTCCCAGACAGTTCCGTGAGCGTCAGGAGGCACCATGTCCAGTACCGAGCACGCCCTGCCGCCCGTCGTCGACGCCGCCACCTGGGAGAAGGAGCTGGCGGCGCTGCGGGTGCGGGAGAAGGCGGCCACGCGTGAGCTCGACGCGATCGCCGCGCAGCGCCGCCGGCTGCCGATGGTCGAGATGCCGGACTACGTCCTGGAGGGAGCGGACGGTCCGGTCCGGCTCGCCGAGATCTTCGACGGGCATCCGCAGCTCATCGTGTACAGCCACATGTGGCACGAGGGCGCCGAGTGGCAGTGCGGCGGCTGCACCGGTTTCACCTCCCAGTTCACCCGGCTCCTGGGCCTGGAGAAGTTCGACGCCCGCTTCGTGATCGTCACGCAGGGCCCCATCGACGAAGCCCTCGCCTACCGGAGCAGGGTCGGGAACAGGATGGACTGGTACTCGACGGCCCACAGCTCCTTCGGCACCGACGTGGGCGCCCCGCCGAACGGCGGCTTCGGGGTGAACGTGTTCCTGCGCGACGGCGACACGGTGTACCGGACCTGGCACACCGACGGCCGCGGCACCGAGCAGTTGAGCCACCTGTTCCCCCTGGTGGACGTCCTGCCGTACGGGCGCCAGGAGGTCTGGCAGGACTCCCCCGACGGGTGGCCGCAGGGGCCGACGTACAGCCGCTGGGCGTCCCCGCAGGAGATCGCGGAGGCCTACGGCGCGGAGGACTGACCGGGCCCGAGGCCGTCGAACAGAAGGGGCGTGACCGAGCGCCCGTGCGGGTCGTTGGTAGGGAGTAGGCCCGAACTGTGCCCGGCGGGGCGGCAGTCGGGCCCACCGGTGCTTCTATGGGACGTGCCGAAAAGAACATGCCGGGGGCAGTTCCCTCACCGCTCCCACCGACACCAGGGGGCGCCGAGGTGAACGCGACCACTCCGCCGTCACTCGTCATCAATGTCGTCGACACGGGCGACACGGTCCTGTTCCGCGTCCGCGGCGAACTCGACCTGCGCACCGGTCCGCGCCTGGACCGGGCGCTGACGCCGTTCCACGGGCGCTGCTGCGAACTAGATCTGGCCGAGGTGCCGTTCACCGACTCGACGGGGGTGAACCTCCTCGTCCGGCACCACCGGAACGCCGTGCGCGCCGGTGGCAGCCTGCGGCTCGTGTCCGTCACGCGGCCGGTGCTGCGCGTGCTGCGGCTCACCGGGACGGACGCCCTCCTCCTGCCCGGGGACGGCCCGCCCGGGGAGCCGGGCGGCTCCTGACGCGCCTCAGCCCCACGCCGGTCCGCTCACCACCCGGTGGGGCGAGCGCCCGGCCCTGGCCGCGCCCAGGGCCTCCTCGGGCGTCGCGCCGGACGGCGGCCAGTTGCTCGCCGACCAGGTCTCCCCGGTGCCGACGATCACCCGGCCCGCTCCGGCGTCGATGTGCGTGAGCGTGCCGCTGACCACGGCGACGACCGCGTCGTCCAGCAGTTCCAGCAGCCCTTCGGAGCCGTCGTCGCACGCGTCGCAGCCGCAGTCCGGCACTTGCTCCACCGGGACCGCGGGCTCGCCCGCCCCGACCACGACCACGGTGCGCGGCACGTCGTCGATCGCGCCGAAGCCGAGGACCAGCGGGACGGCGTCCGCGCGGGCCGGCCGCAGCAGGACGGGACCGCTCAAGGGCGCGTCCGGGGTACGCAGCCACAGGCCCGCCGGGTCGCCGACCGGCTCCGCCGTGGCCAGGCCCCGCCCGCACAGCACCCGGATCCACGCGTCGGCGCGGGCGGCGAGAATGCGGTACTTGCCCGGGTCGAGGCAGCGCGAGTACTCCTCGTCGAGCGGGCCCCGGTCGGGGTGCGGGTCGGCCCACGCGGGGGTGTCCGCCCCGGTGTCGGCGAACGCCGCGTCGACGGCCGCCCGCAGCTCCTTCTGGTTCATGGCCGCACTCTAACGCCGCGCGGTGAGCCGCCGGAGGACGCGCCGCATCGCCTCCCGCACCGCGTCCCGCGCGCTGTCGGTGTGGTCGAGTCCCTCGAAGGCGTGCGGCGCGTCGGGGACGTCGACGACCTCGACCGGCGCGCCGCCCGCCTCGGCCGCCGCGAGGAACTCCGCGACCGTCGCGGCGACCGCGGACGCCTCCCGGCCCACCCGGACGAGGACGAACGGCGGTGTGCCGCCCCGCGCCACCACCTCGGCGGGCCTGAACCGGGCGTCGTTCACGCCCCAGCCGGGCAGCGGAGCCATGATCGGGTAACTGGCGGCCAGACACCGCAGCCACGCCGGTCGCGCGCCGAGCCACGGCGCGGTCAGCGGCCCGCTGCCGGAGAGGAACCACAGGGCGATGCGGTCCGCGTCCACCCGGGGATCGGCCCGCACCTCGGCCACCGCCGCCTCGATGTCGGCGGCGGCCGTCGGATAGGCGGTCACCGCGTGCAGCCGGTGGTCGAGCGTCACGCCGACCACGCCCTGGTCGGCGGCGTAGCGGGCGTACCCGATCAGGGTCGGCCAGTCGCGCGGTGTCGGTTCCGCGCCCTCGGGCACCGGCCCGCCGTGCACGAACACGATCGCGGGCCGTGGCGTCCGCGCGGCGTCCTCGGGGACGTACAGGTCGAGGGTGCCGCGTCGCTCCCGGGGCCGCTCGGTGACGTCCAGGAGGAAGGGCTTGAGGTAGCCCGCCGTCGCCGGGTCCTCGGCCGCGCTCCCGTCGGCGGTGTCCACGAGGCTCTGCCCGCCCCCCGCGGCCGCGGCGAGCAGCACCTCGGCGAGTCGGCCGGCGCAGGACAGCATCGGCCAGTGTCCGGTGGGCAGTTCGAAGAAGGTGACCTCGGGCCGGGCCAGCGCCTTCAGCATCGGATCGCCGAAGCTCAGCAGCATGCGGAGGGTCGCAAGGGTCGCGCCGCTCTCCGCGCACAGCACACCGGTGGTCGGCGGCAGCTCCGCTCCGGACAGGCGCAGCGGCCGCAGCAGGGTGCCGAGCGGCTGCGGCGCGGCGAGCGCGGTGAGCCGGTCGAGCGCCGCGTCGGACACGCCCGCGGTGCTCCCCCAGCGCCGCCACGCGTCCCGTGCGGGCGGCGGGAGCACCCCGTCGGCGTCCCCGGCGGCGGCCAGCCGCTCGCGCAGTTCCTGGTCGGGCACGGTGGCCAGCGCCGGTACGCCGTCGCCCACCGGGGCCGTGTCCACGTAGACGATCCTGGCGACGCGCCCCGGTCGCCGGTCGGCGGCGCCCACCGCGGGATGCACGCCGTAGTCGTGGCCGACGAGCACGATCTCCGGGACGCCGCCGTCGGCCGCCGCGTCGATCGCGTCGATGGTCGCGACGACCCGGGCGATGTCCGCCTCCAGGTCCGCCCCGTCCCCTGACCGCAGCCCCGGCAGGTCCACGGGGTGCGCCCGTACGCCCTCGCCCTCCAGCCGGGCGGCCGTCTCCCGCCACACGTGCGATCCGGTGAACAGCCCTGGCACCAGCACGAATTCCGTCATCGCATGCGCTCCTCGGATCTCTCGCGGCCGTGGTCCGGTCCGTCGCCGGGCCGCGCTCGCGGGTACGTTAGGAACTCCCCCAGAGGGAGGTTCAAGTGATGCCGGATCCGGGTTCCGACGGGCTGTGGAGCATCGGTGAGCTCGCCGAGCAGGCGGGCACCACGGTGAAGACGGTCCGCTTCTACTCCGACAGCGGTCTGCTGCCGGAGCGTCGGCGCAGCGCGGGCGGGCACCGCCGCTACGCACCGGACGCCCTGGACCGGCTGCGGCTGATCCGTTCCCTTCGGGGGCTCGGCCTGCCCGTCCCTGAGATCCGCCGCGTCGTCGACGAACGGGCGGGTGCGCAGGGCGTGTTGGAGGACGCCGTCGCGGGGCAGCTCCGCACGCTCGGCTCGCGGCTCAGCGCGCTGCGCTGGCAGGAGGCAGCGCTGCACCTGGTGCACTCCTGTCCGCCGGAGGAGCGCGCGGACCGGTTGCGGCTCGTCGGCTCGCTGGGTACGCCGCCCAGTACGGCCCCGCTGGCCGGGTTCTGGCGCGGGTGGCTGCCGCCGCGGATGCCGGCCGTGTCCCGGGCAGCCTTCCTGGAGGCCGCCGTGCCGCAGCCGCCCGACGCACCGGCCCCGGCGCAGGTGCTCGCGTTCGCCCGGCTGTGCGCCCTGGTCTCCCGGCCCTGCGGCGGCGACACGCCCACGCAGCCGGCCGCCCACCGCGCGGCGGGCGCGCGGGAGTCCGCGCTGCTGTACGCGGGACTCGCCGAGGCCTACGCCCTGGCGGCCCCGCAGCTGCGCGCGGGCGCCGATCCCGCCGGGGGCGAGGCGCTGGACTGCTTCGTGGCGACGTACGCAGGCGTGGCCGGCTGCCGCGACACCGCGGACTTCCGGCGCGGGCTCGCCGGTCAGCTCTCGGCCGATCCGCGGCTCGACGGCTACTGGGCCCTCGTGGCGGAGCTGATCACACCGCCGGGCGGGGCCCCGGAGCCGACGCCGGGCAGCGCCCACGACTGGCTGCTGGCGGCGCTCCACGGGCAGACCGTCAGCTGACGTCCGCCGCCGTGAACTCCGCGACGAGGGCGGCCGGGTTGGCGCGCGCGGTCAGCGCGAACATGGCGTCCGGGTCGAACATGTCGTAGAGGACCACCGGCACCGCCCGGCCCAGCGCCCCGACGATCCGTCCGCTCCGGTGCAGCCGTCGGGCCGCGTCGACGCAGACGCCGGCGAACCAGTCGGCCAGCTCCTCGTCCCGCTCGCCGGGGTCCTCGTCGTCCGCGTACCAGAGCCCCCGGGCCAGCGCGTCCCGGCGGCACAGGTCCGCCCCGCCGTCGTCGCGTCCGACGGAACGCACGCCCTCCAGGAGTCAAAGGCCGGGAACGCGGCGACGGTCTCGTCCACGCAACGTTCGACATGCCCTTGGAACGTCATCGTGCCCCTCTGCTCCCGCTGCCTCAGTGTCCGCGAAACGCCTCTTCGAGCCACCACGAGCCGTGCTCCCGCACGACCTTGGCGTCGATGAGGAGCGGCGCGGCCCGTGGTCCGGTGACCCAGTCGCGTACGGCCTTCAGATCGGCGGGGGCGCGGACGGTCACCGCCTCGAAGCCGTAGCCGCGCGCCACGGCGGCGATGTCGGTGGGCGGGAACTCGACCGTGGAGAGCGGGAATCCGTGCGGGCCGAAGTGGTGCACCTCCGCTCCGTACGCGTCGTCGTTGTAGACGACGACCACCATGGGCAGGCCGAGCCGGCGCACGGTGTCGAGTTCGACGGCGCTCATCAGGGCGCCGCCGTCACCGAGCGCGGCCACCGGGAGCCGGTCGGGGCGGGCCAGGGCCGCGCCGACGGTGGTGGCGAGGCCGAGCCCGATGGACTGGAACGCCTGGGTGAAACACAGGCCCTGGGCGTCGGGGACGGACAGGTACATGGTCGGGTGGCCCATGAAGTTGCCTGAGTCGATCCCGATCACGCGCTCGGCGGGGAGGATGTCGTCGAGGGCGATGCTGAGGGTGCGCGGGTCGATGCGGTCCCGGGTGGACTCGTCCTCGTACGGGATGTCGCGCCAGCGCAGCCGGGTGGCGAGCGCGTCGCGGACGGCCGGGGTGCGGTAGCCCGTGCCGGTGGCGTCGCCGAGCGCGGTCCCGACGCCCTCGGCCGTCAGGCGGACGTCGCCGGTGACGCCGAGGTGGACGGGGCGCTGTCCGCCGAGCGCGTCCGGGTCGTCGTCGACCTGGACGAGGGTGGCGTCGGGGCCGATGAGGCGGCCGTGCCGGGTGGTCCACATGGTCAGGGAGCAGCCCCAGGCGACGATCGCGTCGGCGCCCTCGATGAGTTCGGCGGCCAGCGGCGAGGCGAAGCCGCCGGAGACGTCGAGCGACCACGGGCTGCCGACGAAGAGCCCGCGGGCCACCGCCGAGGTGGCGAGCAGCGCGCCGCACCGTTCGGCGAGCCGTTCCAGTGCCTCCCGGCAGCCGGGGCCGCGCGCACCGCGTCCGGCGATGAACACCGGGCGTTCGGCGCGGGCGAGGACGTCGGCGAGGGCGGCGAGGCCGTCGGCGGCGGGTGCGACGGCGGGGCGTGGCGTCGGCGGGGCGACGGCGGCCAGGGCCGCTTCCGCGTCGGGGACCTCCTGGGCCTGGATGTCGAGCGGCAGGTTCAGGACGACGGTGCGCCGCTCGTGCACGGCGAGGCGCACGGCGGCGAGGGTCTGCGCGACGGCGTCGGCGGCCGAGGTGACGCGGGCGCTCTGCGCGCCGAGCGCCTCGGCGAGCGCGGGCTGGTCGACGAAGAAGTTCGAGCGCGGCCGGGACGCCTGCGCCGCGACGACGACCAGGGGCGTGCGGCTCTTGGCGGCCTCGCCGATGCCGGTGAGGGCGTTGGTGAGCCCGCAGCCCTGGTGGACGCTGAGCGCCGCCACGGATCCGCTGACCCGGGCGTAGGCGTCGGCCATGGTGGCGGCGCCGCCCTCGTGGCGGGTGGCGACGAAGCGGGCGCCGGCCGCCGCCATGGCGTTGGTGACGTGGAAGTTGCCGGAGCCGACGACGCCGAAGACCTGCCCGACCCCGGCGGCGACCAGGGTGCGGCCGACCACCTCGGCGACGTTCATGACGGCTGCCCCGTGCGCTCGACGAGGGCGAGGACCCGGGCGGGCGCGCCGGAGCCGGACACGATGGGCAGCGGTCCCGCGATCACCACGGCGCCGGTGGGCGGCAGTTGGGCCAGGTTCTGGAGTTGTGTCAGCCCGTACTTGCCGCTGCCCATGAGGTACGAGTGACAGGGGAACGCGGGGTCGAAGCCGTGCGCCCGGCCCGCGTCGGTGCCCACCGTCTCCACGCCGAGCCCGATCACCGGGGTCTGCTCGGCGACCCAGCGGGCGCACTCCGCGGAGAGTCCCGGGGTGTGCGGTCCGCTCTCGTCGGCGTTGAGGAAGGTGTCCTGCGCGCCCGACCTGCTGCTCCATCCGGTCCGCACGAACAGCCAGCCGCCGTCGGGCAGCGCGCCGTGCCGGTCCTGCCAGGCGTCGATGTGCGCGCGCTCCACGAGGAAGTCGGCGTCCTTCGCGGCCTCCTCGGTGACGTCGAGCACCGCCGCGGGCGCGACGAGCCGCCCGGCCGGGACGGAGGCGATGTCGGCCAGGTCCCGGCCGGTGACCCAGTGGTTGGGGGCGTCGAAGTGGGTGCCGGTGTGCTCGCCGGACCGGAAGTTGTTCCAGTACCAGGCGGGCCCCCGGTCGTCGTACCGGCTGATCTCCTCCAGCTCGAAGACCGCGGTCTGCCCGAACTCCGGAGGCAGCTGGAGCACCGGCGTCGTGGACGTCAACGGCGCGGTGAGATCGACGACTTGGATCGTGCCGCCCCGCAACGCGGCCACCAGAGCGGCGAGTACGGACGGCGACTCTGCTGCGGCTGCTGCCGTGGGATCGGACATGCCTGCATCCTGAAGGCAGCGGCGGGGGCGCACAAGCGTCCGGTCGCCCCGGGCGCCCGCGGGCGCGCCGCCTGTCGTGGCGGCGTGCCCGCGGGGCCGGCCGGGATCAGCCGGCGTCGACCAGTTCGAGGCCGTCGGCCACGACCCGTCCGTCGTGCAGGACCGTGCGGTCGGTGCCGCGGTCCATGACGGCGCTGCTGGGCGTCTCGCCGTCGACGAGCAGCAGGTCGGCGCGGTCGCCCACGGCGAGGCCCGGCCGGTCGCCGACCCCGGCGAGCCGGGGCACGTCGTGGCTCATGATCGAGGCGCCGCCCATGCTCGCCACCGCCAGGCACATCTCGATGTGCTCGTCGCGGCGGAAGTTGTTGGTGAAGGCGAGCTGCCAGGTGCGGTCGAGCAGGTCGCAGTTGCCGTAGGGGCTCCAGTAGTCGCGCTGTCCGTCCTCGCCGAGGCCGACGCGGACGCCCGCCTCGGTGAGCGCGGCGAGGGAGAGCTGGTTGCGGGCGGCGGGGGCCACGGTCGCCATGGCGATGTCCAGCTCGGCGAACTCCTCGATGAGGCGGCGGCTGGTCGCTTCGTTGACGGAGCCCAGCTCGTAGGCGTGCGACATCGTGACCTTGCCCTGCATACCGAGCGCCCGGACCCGCTCCAGGATCAGGTCGGTGGAGAACACGCCGAGCTCGCCGGGCTCGTGGAGGTGGATGTCGACCTCGACGCCGTACTTCTCGGCGAGCCCGAAGACGACGTCGAGGTGGCCCTTGGGGTCGCGGTCCAGGGTGCAGGGGTCGATGCCGCCCATCACGTCGGCGCCCGCCTTGAGCGAGGCCTCCAGGTAGTCGGCGGTGCCCGGCTCGAGCAGGATGCCGGCCTGCGGGAACGTCATGATCTGGACGTCGGCGAGATGCCCGTACTTCTCCTTGGCGGCGACGACCGCCTCGAACTTCTCCAGCTTGCAGTCGACGTCGACCTGCGCGTACGTGCGCACCCGCGTCGTACCGCGCGCGATCATGCGCTCCAGGGTGCCGGCGACGCGCTCGGGCAGGGCGATCTCCGCGTCGCGCCAGTTCTCGCGGTCGTTCATCATCATCGTCCACACGCCGGGCCCGCCGGTGTGCGGGCGGAACGGCAGGCCGATGCGGGTGGAGTCCAGGTGGACGTGGACGTCGCTGAAGGACGGCAGGAGCAGTCGGCCGCGGCCCTCGACGACCTCTCCGGCGGGCGTGGCCGCCGGGTCGTGCGGGCGGATCGCGGTGATGCGGGTGCCGTCGACGGTCACGTCGCTGCGCTCGCCGCCCCAGGGGCGGACGTCACGGATGAGCATGTGGTGCGACTTCCTTACTTCGGTGAGGTGTTCACGGTGTGTGCTGACGGGTCAGTGGGTCGGGACGGCCCGGTCGGCGAAGTGACACGCGGGTCCCTCGCCGTCCGGCACCGGTGGGGTCTCCCCCGCGCAGCGCGCCTGCTCGGCCTCGCCGAGGGTGGGGCGCAGCGGGCACCGCGTACGGAACACGCAGCCGGACGGGGGGTTCGCCGGGGTGGGCAGGTCTCCGGTGAGGCGGATCCTGCGCGCCCGGTCGGCGTCCGGGTCGGGCTGGGGGACGGCGGAGAGCAGGGCGCGGGTGTAGGGGTGGCGGGGCTGGTCGAAGACCTCCCGGGTGGCCCCGCTCTCCATGATCTTTCCGAGGTACATGACCGCGACGCGGTCGGCGAAGTGCCGTACGACGGACAGGTCGTGGGCGATGAAGAGGTACGAGACGCCGGTGTCGGACTGGATGTCCTGGAGGAGGTTGACGACCTGGGCCTGGACGGAGACGTCGAGGGCGGAGACCGGCTCGTCGCAGATGATCAGGCGGGGTTCGAGGGCGAGCGCGCGGGCGATGCCGACGCGCTGCTTCTGGCCGCCGGAGAACTCGTGCGGGAACCGGTTGTAGTGGTCGGGGCGCAGGCCCACGCGGTCCATCAGTTCCCGGACGCGCGTCTTGACGCCGCCGGCCGGGTCGATGCCCTGGGCGTACAGCGGCGCGGCGATCGCGGCGCCCACGGTCTGCCGGGGATTGAGGGACGAGGACGGGTTCTGGAAGACCATCTGCACCTGGCGGCGGTACTCCTGCGCCTCTGCCCGGTTCAGCGAGCCGACGTCGCGGCCGTCCAGCAGGACGGTGCCGGAGGTCGGTTCGAGCAGACGCATCAGGAGCCGGCCGGTGGTGGACTTGCCGCAGCCCGACTCGCCGACGATGCCGAGGGTCTGCCCGGCGCCCACGGAGAAGCTCACGCCGTCGACGGCCTTGACCGGGGCGCCGCCCCGGCCCAGCAGGCCGCCGCGCCCGCGGAAGTGCTTGGTCAGTCCGCGCGCCTCCAGGAGCGGCGGCTGCTCGGTGGTGGTCATCGCACGGCCTCCGCGGCGTCGGTGAGGGTCTCCAGGTGGCACCGGGAGGGATGATCGGCGGTGTCGGCCGTGCGGAACGCGGGGCGCTCGCCGTGGCACCGTCCGTCGGGTACACGGTGGGCCTGCGGGCAGCGCTCGGCGAAGAGGCAGCCGTCCGGCAGGGCGAGCAGCGACGGCGGGAAGCCCGGGATGGGGCGCAGCCGTTCGCCGTCGTCGCCGAGAGTGGGCATGGAGGCGAGCAGGCCCTGGGTGTAGGGGTGGCGCGGGTCCCGGAAGAGTTCGCGCACGCTGCCCCGCTCCACACACTGTCCGCCGTACATGACGGCGACATGGTGGCAGACCTCGGCGACGACGCCGAGGTCGTGGGTGACGAGGACGACGGCGGTGCCGGTCTCCTGCTGGAGCTCGCCGAGCAGTTCGAGGATCTGCGCCTGGACGGTGACGTCGAGGGCGGTCGTCGGCTCGTCGGCGATGAGCAGTTCGGGTTCGCAGACCAGCGCCATGGCGATCATGGCGCGCTGGCGCATGCCGCCGGAGAACTCGTGCGGGAAGGCGCGGGCGCGCCGCCTGGGGTCGGGGATGCCGACCCGGCCGAGCATGTCGACGGCGACGTCGAGGGCGGCCTTCCGCGACACCCGATTGTGCACCCGGTACGCCTCGGCGATCTGGGCGCCGACGGTGTGGAAGGGGTGCATCGCGGAGAGCGGGTCCTGGAAGATCATGGCGATCTTCTTGCCGCGCCAGGTCCGCATCCGGTCCTCGGTCAGGGAGTTGAGGTCGGTGCCGTCGAGCAGGATCTCGCCGGTGACCTCGGCGCGGGTCTCCTTGAGCAGGCCCATCAGCGCCTGGCTGGTGACGGTCTTGCCGGAGCCGGACTCGCCGACGATGCCGAGGGTCTCGCCCCGGTTCAGGGTGAGGTCCATGCCGTTGACGGCGTGCACGAGCCCGTCGTCGGTCGGGAAGGTGACGTGCAGGTCCCGGATGCGCAACAGGGGTTGATCGGTGACGGTGGTCATCAGGCGGCCCTCACTCGCGGGTCGATGACGGCGTAGACGGCGTCGACGACGACATTGGCGACGATGATGAAGAAGGCGGCGAGCAGGGTGATCGCCATGGTCACGGGCAGATCGCCGGCCTGCGCGGCGCGGACGGCGGTGAAGCCGACGCCGGGGACGGAGAAGATCTGCTCGGTGAGGACGGCGCCGCCGAGCAGCAGGCCGATGTCGAGGCCGAGCATGGTGACGACGGGGGTGAGCCCGGCGCGCGCTCCGTGCCGGACGACCATCACGGTCCTGGACAGGCCCTTGGCGCGGGCGGTGCGCATGAAGTCCTCGCCGAACGTCTCCAGCATGGAGCTGCGGGTGACGCGGATGTACTGGGCGCTGAACAGCACGGCGAGTGCGACCCAGGGCAGCAGGTAGTTCTGGAACCAGCCGCCGAACCCCGCCGGTCCGAACGGGGACGTGATGGCGTTGGTGGTGAACGGCAGCAGGTCGAACGTCGAGACGAAGACGAGCAGCAGGAGCAGTCCGGTGACGGGGATCGGCAGCGAGACCCCGATGGAGGCGCCGCCCACGATCAGCTTGTCGACGAGCTTGTTCTTGCGCAGCGCGGCGAGCGTGCCGAGGGTGACGCCGACGAGCGTCCACAGCACGATCGCGCCGACGGCGACGGACACCGTGTACGGCAGGGCGCGTTCCAGCACGGCGGTGACGTCCTCGTTGGTCTGGAACGACTTCCCGAAGCAGGGCCATTCGCAGAGCGACTGCGCTCCGGCCGCGCCGACCGTCCGCCCGTGGAAGAGGCCGGACATGTAGGTCAGGTACTGGGTGAGGAACGGCTTGTCCATGCCGAGGGCGACGCGCGCCTCGGCCACGCGCTGCGGCGTGCACTCCTGTCCGCAGGCCGCGGCGGCCGGGTCGGCGGGCCCGAACTGGAAGAGGGTGAAGGTGACGAAGCTGATGACGATCAGCAGGAGGACGGTGGCGCCGAAGCGCCGGAGCAGAAAGGCGGCCATGGTCACCCCTTCTTGGACACGACCGAGACGGTCGAGAGGTCGATGGAGCCGAAGAAGTAACCGACTTGCGCGTTGCGGATGTCGGATCCCACGACGCTGCGGGTGACGTTCCTGATCAGCGGCACGAGCGGGTAGTCCTGCATGCCGCGGTCGAAGAGCTTCGCCCACTTGCGGCCGAGTTCCTCGCTGGTGCCGTTCTCCCCGCGCAGCTCGTACATGGCGCGGGCGATCTCCGGGTCGTGGAAGCGCGGGATGTTGGAGAAGCCGAAGCTCTTGCCGTCGACGCTCGGGCCCAGGTTGGGGTCGATGGTGGTGCGCACCGAGCCGCTGTCGGCGCCGCCGCACCAGCCGCTGCGGGCGATGTCGGGCATGTTGGAGCCGGCGAGCGTCGTGTAGTAGTTCGCGGCGGGGATGGGGCGCAGTTCGAGGTCGATGCCGAGCTGCTTGAGGTTCTGCTGGAGCGAGGTGCCCATGTTCTTGTAGCGGGGCGTGGCGTCGGCGTATCCGTAGACGAGCTTCTTCGGGTAGTCCCGGTCCTTCAGCAGCTTCTTGGCCGCCGCGAGCCGGGGCTGGCCCGCCGGGTCGAGTCCGGTGTGCTGGGTGACGTAACCGCGCTGGTCGGGGTTGATGTACGACTGCGTGAGCTTGCCGAAGCGGGCGCCGCCGTACTGGAGCTGGATGGCCTTGCGGTCGATGGCGAGCGCGATGGCCTCCCGGACGACCGGGTCCTTGACCGACTCGGTGTTGAAGTCGAGGACGTCGGTGCAGCCGATCAGGCCGGACGCGGTGCGCCGGGCGACGCCGGGCTCGTCGAGCTTCGCCGCGTCGGACGCCTGGAGCCCGCCCGAGCTGTCGAGGGTGAGGGCCGTGGGGTCGGAGTCGGCGAGCAGCTGCTGGCTGATGGTCGACTGGGCGGTGGAGAGGCTGAAGGTGAAGGTGTCCGGCAGCGCGCTGCGGTTCGGGTCGGTGGCCGGGTCCCAGTTCTTGTTGCGGACGAGCTTCATGGAGCGCCCGCGGTCGTACTGCGCGATCTTGTACGGGCCCGTGGACACCGGGTGGTTGGTGTAGTCGAGCTTGGTGTCCTTGGCCTTGGGCACGGGCGCGGTGTTGGAGCGGGAGACGAGCGCGGGGAACTCGGCGAACGGCTGCTTCAGCTTGAAGACGACCGTACGGGCGTCGGGCGTCTCGATGCCCTTGAAGTCACCGGCGGAGCCCTTGGCGTACGGGCCCTTGTAACCGTCGTCGGACAGGGCGGAGTTCAGCTCCTGCGGCGCCTGGGTGTACACGTCGCGGGCGTAGGTCCGCTCGACGCCGTACTTGACGTCCCTGGCGGTGATCGGCGAGCCGTCCTCGAACTTCAGCCCCTTCTTGAGGGTGTACGTCCAGGTGAGGCCGTCCTTGGAGACCTTGCCGAGGTCGGTGGCGAGGTCGGGGACGATCTTCGGGGGCTTGCCCGCCTCCTCCTTGGCCATGGTGAGGGTGCGGTAGTAGAGCTGGCCGACGTTGGCCGTCTGGACGTAGTTGCTGTTGCCCGGGTCGAGGGTCTGGAAGTCGGTGGACATCAGGACGTTGACGTTGCCGCCCCTGGTGGTGTCGCCGTCGCCGACCTCGACGGCCTCGAAGGCGTCGGCGGGGGCGTTGGAGCCCGAGCCGGGCGCGGGCTTCGGGCCGCCGCAGGCGGTGAGGGTCAGCCCGGCGCTCACCGTCAGGGCGAGGGCTCCCACGGTGCGTCGATTCACTGCTGCTCCTGGGGTTCGTGGCGTGGACGGACGGGGTCAGCCACGGGAGGACTTGGGGTCGAGGGCGTCGCGGACGGCGTCGCCGAGCAGGTTGAAGGCCAGCACCGTGAGGACGAGGGCTCCGGCGGGGACGGCGAGGAACCAGGGGTCCGTCAGGTACCAGTTGCCGGCCTGGGCGGCGTTGAGCATCTGTCCCCAGGAGGGGGTGGGGTCCTTGACGCCGACGCCGAGGAAGGACAGCGCGGCCTCGGCGGTGATGTTCGTGGGGATCATCATCGTGGCGTAGACGAGGACGACGCCCATCACGTTGGGCACGATCTGCTTGACGATGATCGTGCGGTGCGAGGCGCCGTAGGCGCGGGCCGCCTCGACGAACTCCTGCTCCCTGATGGACAGCACCTGGCCGCGTACGACGCGGGCGAGATAGGCCCAGCCGAAGAAGCCGAGGATGATCACGAGCGAGGCGATCGGCAGCAGGCTGCCCTCCCCCAGCGCCGTGTCGCCGAGCCGGGACTGCAGGATCGGGGTCAGCGAGAGCACGAGCAGCAGGTGCGGGAAGGCCAGGAAGAGGTCCATGACCCGGCTGATCACCATGTCGACCTTGCCGCCGAAGTAGCCGGCGGCGGCACCGAGGAGCGTGCCGAGGACGACGGAGACGACGGTCGCGAGCAGCGCGATGACCAGGGAGACCTGGGCGCCGTGCGCCATGCGGGCGAAGATGTCGCGGCCCAGGCCCGGTTCGACGCCGAGCCAGTGGTCGGCGGACGGATAGCGGTAGTAGGGCAGCGGGAGCCCCGGCGTGCCGTAGTCGTCGAGGACGTCCGGGCTGGTGCGGGTGGTGTACGGGTCCTGGCCCTCGACTGCGCTGAGCAGCGGGGCCAGCGCCGCGAACAGAATCATGAGGACCACCACGGCGAGCGCGGCGAGGGCGATCCTGCTGCGCCGGATGCGCAGCCATGCGGTGCCGAGCAGGGAGCGGGCGGCCACCGCCGGCGGGGCCGTGGCCGGCCGGGCGGCGCTGGAGTTGGGCTCGCCGCCGGCCTCGGCGCCGGAAGGCGGCCGGGCGGGCAGCACGGGGGAATCCGTCACGTCGCGTGATCCATTCGGCGTTCGGGGGAAGGTTGGCGGGACGGTATACCAAGAAAGCGATGGCGCGAAAGGGGTGACCGGATTTTGGTATACCGAGAGCCGGAACCAGGGTGCTTAGTGGGGCATTTCACCAAGCCGTCGCCTCGATGAAGATCAGCGGGCGACTTGCTCTTCCCTGGTCGGTATACCAACTCGTACGATCAGGACCGCACGGACCGTGAATCACAGGAGGCACTATGCGCACCCGCTGGCGCGCCCGGCACATCCTCGCCCACCAGGACGGCGGCCACGCGCTGCTGCGGGACGGCGAAGTGGTGTGGGAGGACGACCGCGTGGTCTACGTCGGCCCGCGCTACGACGGCGCCGTCGACGTGGAGCGCGACCTGGGCGAGTCCCTGGTGATGCCCGGACTCATCGACCTCGACGCGCTCACCGACGTCGACCATCTCGTCCTCGACTCCTGGGCCGGACCCGACCGGGCCAAGGGCCTGCAGTGGTCCCTGGACTACTTCGCCCAGCGGCGCCACGACGTGTTCACGCCGGACGAGCGGACGACCATCCGCACCTACGCCCTCGCCCAGCTCGCGCTGCACGGCATCACCACGTTCATGCCGATCGCCTCCGAGGTGCACAGCCGCTGGGCCGAGCCGTACGACGAACTCGTCGCGACGGCGGACGTCTCCCGCCGGATCGGTCTGCGCGGCTATCTCGGCCCCGCCTACCGCTCGGGCGTCAACGTCGTCCTGCCGGACGGCACCCGGGAGGTCGCCTTCGACGAGGCGGAGGGCCGTGCGGGGCTGCGCGACGCCGTCCGCTTCCTCGACCACCTCGACGCGCTCGGCGACCCGCTGCTCACCGGCGTCCTGCTGCCCTGCCGCATCGAGACCCTCACCGAGGAACTGCTCGCCGAGACGGCCCGCATCGGCCGCGAGCGCGCCGTCCTGGTCCGGCTGCACGCGCTCCAGGGCCTGGCCGAGCGCGAGATCATCCGGCGCCGCCACAACCTGACGCCGATCGAACTCCTCGACAAGCACGGCCTGTTGGGGCCGAACCTGCTCATCCCGCACACGGTCCTCCTCGACCGGCACCCGGCCGTCCACGGCGCGGACCGCGGCGACCTGGCCCGGCTCGCGGACAGCGGCATCTCGGTCGTCCACTGCCCGCAGACCTCGCTGCGCTACGGCGAGATGCTGCACTCCTTCCGCGCCTACCGCGAGGCGGGCGTGAACCTGTGCCTCGGCACCGACTCGTTCCCGCCCGACCTCGTCCGCGGGATGGACACCGGCGTGCACCTGGCGAAGATCGCCGACGGCCGCTCGGACGCCGCGCCCGCCGAGCACTACGTGGAGGCGGCCACGCTCGGCGGCGCCCGCGCGCTCGGCCGCGACGACCTGGGCCGGATCGCGCCCGGCGCGCAGGCGGACCTCGTCGCGTTCTCCCTGGACGACATCCGCGACGGCGTGCTCGACGACCCGGTCCGCACCTTCCTGCTCAACGGCACCGCGCGCCAGGCGACGGACTCCGTGGTCGCGGGCCGCCCTGTGCTCGTCGACGGCGGCCTGCCCGGCCTCGACCTGGACACGCTCCGGCACGACGCGCAGGCCCTGTTCGAGCGGATGCGCGCCGCCTACAGCGAGCGCGACACCGAACGCCGGGACACCGCGGCGCTCTTCCCGCCGACCTTCCCCGCGTTCCGCGAGGCCGGGCCGAAGGCGGGCGCGTGACGCTCGCCGAGGTGTCCGAACCGCCCGGCGCCTCGCACGTGGAGCGCACCGAGGAACTGATCCGGGCGGGCATCCACGCGGGCACCTACCTGCAGGGCAGCCGGCTGCGCGAACGCGAACTCGCCGAGGCCCTGGGAGTCTCGCGCGTCCCGGTGCGCGAGGCCCTGATGCGGCTGGCGGGCGACGGGCTCGTCGTCCTGGAGCCGCGCCGGGGCGCGCGGGTGCGCCGGCTCACCCTGCGCGACGTCGACGAACTCTTCGATCTCCGGCTGAGCCTCGAGGTGTTCGCGGCCCGCCGGGCGGCCGAGATCGTCGAGCGCGGCGGTGACCACGCCGGACTGCGCGCGGTGATGGCCGCGGCCGAGGCGGCGACCGGGCGGGGCGACGCGGCGGCCATCGCGGCCGCGAACACGGCCTTCCACGCCGAGCTGATCACGATGACGGGCAACCGTCTGCTGCAGTCCTCCTTCCAGCCCTCGCGCGGCCTGATGCACTGGCTGTTCCGCATCACCGCGACCGAGCGCGGCGCCGAGCAGCACTGCGCGGAGCACCGTCAGATCTGCGACGCGATCGGGGCGGGCCGGCCGCGTCTGGCGGAGGCGCTCACCTTCACGCACATCGACATCCGGCGGGCGCCCGTGATGACGGCGCTGGCCGCGGTGCTGCCCCCGGAGTGAACTCCCGCACGTCCGCAATCCCGTGTCCGGCCCGCTGACCACGGGCTACTCTTCGACCGAAGTCGGCGCCGTGCACGGCGGCGTACGGGAGGGGACACGCGATGACGGACGCGGCGGCACAGCCCTGCGCGCCTTGGGAATCGGAGCTCACGTCGGTCGTGGTGCACGCGCGCGGCGCGGTGTGCCGACGGCTCGCGCGGGGCGTCGTGCCGGCCGACGGCCGGGTGCGGGTGCGGGGTCTGCCACGGGTCCTCGACCCGCTGTCGCTGCGCGCGCAGGTCGTGGCCGGGCGCGACGTCCGGGTCACCGGTGCCCGCGTCGCCGTCGAGGCCGAGCCCCGCGCGGCCGGTGCGCCCGAGGACCTGGTCCGCGAGACGGAGCGGCTGACCGAGGAGTTGCACGGCGCCGAGGCCCGCAGGGACCGGCAGTTGCGCCGGATCGAAGAAGTCACCGGGCTGCGCCCGGTACCGCCGCCGCGCCGCCGCGAGGACCCGCACCGGCGCACGCCCGTCGACGCGTGGCTGCGCCTCGCCGAGTTCGTCGACGCACGCCTCACCTCACTGCACACCGAACTCACCTCCCTCGAAGAGCGGTTGCGCCGCGTCGAGCATGAACTCGCTCTCGCCCGGGACCGGTTGGCGCGCTCCTCGACCGACGCCCCGTCGACTCCCGTGCGCACCACGGTCTCCGCGGACCTCAGCCTGCGGGTCACCGGGACCGGTGCCGATGCCGGAGAGGACGCCGGGGCCGCCCCCTCGGAGATCGAGATCGAGATCGAGTACCGGGTTCCGGGGGCGATCTGGGTGCCCTCCTACCGGTTGACGCAGCGTCAGGGCGAGAGCGGCGGGCGGCTCGTGCTGCGGGCCTCGGTCGCGCAGCGCACGGGCGAGGACTGGACCGGCGTCCGGCTCGGTCTGTCCACCGCCGATCTGCACCGGCCGACCGGGGTGCCGGTGCTGCGGTCGGTGCGGATCGGCCGCCGTCAGCCGGCCCCGGCGCCGTCCGGCTGGCGGGAGCCGCCGACCGGGCTCGCGGGGCTGTTCGCCGGGTACGACGCGGCGGGGCCGAGTCCCGCCGCGCAGCCGCGGGGGCTCGCACTCGCCGGATCCGCCGAGGCGGCGCAGGCGCCGGTGTACGCGGGTTCCGCGCCCCGGGCGGCGGGCCCGGCCCGTTCCCGCGCGGCCGGGCGACCGAAGACGCCCGGCGCCCCGCAGGCCCCGGCCGCCGCTCCCCCGCCGCCCCCGCCGCCTCCGGCTCCCGCTGCTTACGGCGGTCCGGTCCCCGCGGCTCCCGGCGGTCCGATGCCCGCTCTCGCCGGTGCCGCTCCCGCTCCGCCACCGCCGCCTCCGCCGCCCGGTCCGCCGCGGCCGAGCGCCGCCGAACTCGACTACGCCGACCTCGTTCTGGCCGGTCCCGACGCGCCGGGCGGTGGCCGGGGGCTCCTCGCGCCGGGGACCCCGGCGGACCCGGTGGCCGCCGAGCACCGGCGCCGCGCGGAATCGGTGGGCTCGCTGCCGCTCCCCGCGTGCGCGGTGCGGCCGCGCGAGTCGGCCGGTTCCTTCGACCATCGCTACGACGCCGAGGGCCCCGCCGACATCCCCTCGGACGGCACCTGGCACACCGTCACCGTCGCGGAACTCCCGGTCGGTCTGCGCACCGAGTACCTGTGCGTGCCGTCCGTCGAGGAGACGGTGTACGCGACGCTGGTGCTCACCAACGCCACCGACCGGGCGCTGCTCGCCGGGCCGGTGGACGTCACGGCCGACGGTGAACCTCTGCCGACGACCGCGCTGCCCACCGTCGCCCCGGGCGGCACCGGCCGGATCGGGCTCGGGCCCGCCGAGGCGGTCCGGGTGAGCCGGCGCACCGAACTGCGGGAGTCCACGGCCGGGCTGCGGTCGACCACCACCGTCCTCGACCACCGGATCCATGTGGAGCTGGCCAACCGGCTGTCCCGCCCGGTCGCCGTGGAGGTCCGCGAGCGCGTGCCCGTCACCTCGCAGGCGGACGTGCGGGTGGAGGAACGGGCCGACTGGGCGGCCCCCGAGGACGGCCGCGACGCGGCCGAGCGGCATGTCCCCGGCACCCGGCTGTGGCGGGTGGACGTGCCCGCGGGCGGCACCGCCGTGCTCGACGGCGGGTACGAGATCCGGATCCCGGCCGCCAAGGCCCTCACCGGCGGCAACCGGAGGAGCTGACCCGCCATGAACGCATCCACCGCACCCTCTTCTTCCGATTCCGTCCCGCCCTCCGCGGCGGAGGCGGTCCCCCTGCCGGTCACCGCGGTGACCTGTCTGGAGGACCGCGCGCACATCGAGCGGTCCGCCGAACTCTCCCTGGACGCCGGTGTGCGGCGGTTGCGGCTCGGGCCGGTCAGCGCCCTGGCCGTCGACCGCAGCCTGCACGCCGAACTCACCGCGGGCCCCGACGGCGCCACCGTCCTCGACGTCCGTCTGGTGCGGGCCTGGACGCCCCGCAGCCCGGAGCCGCCCACCGCCGACGACTCACCGCTGCGGCTGCGGCAGCACGCCCTGGGCGAGGAGCAGCGGACCCTGGAGCAGCGCCGCGACCGGCTCATGGCCCGCCTCGACCTGCTGAGCGGACTCGCCGCCGATCTGCTGCGGGAGATCGGCGAGGGCGCGGGGTTCGGCGAGGCCGAACCGGAGCGCTGGGCGGCCGAGTTGGACCGGCTCGACGCCGAGCGGGCGACGCACGAGGACGATCTCGGCTCCACAGCGGCTCAGTTGGGCGTGGTCAGGGCGGAGCTGTCGTACGTCCAGAGCGCGCTGGACCTCGCGGAGGAGGAGCCGCCCGAGCTCGCGGCCCACGTCGAACTGACGGTGCGCTCCCCTACGGCGGGCCCGGCCGCACTGCGGCTCACCCATCTCACGCCGTGCGCGCTGTGGCGCCCCGCCTACCGGGCGACGTCGGCCGGCGGGGAGCTGACGCTGCACACCGACGCGATGGTGTGGCAGCGCACCGGCGAGGACTGGACCGACGTCCGCCTGACGCTGTCGACCGCCCGCTCGTCGCTCGCCGCCGGCCCGCCGCGGCTGGTCGAGGACCTGCTCACCCTGCGCGACCGGTCCACCGCCGAACGCCGGGCCGTGGAGATCGAGTTGCGCGAGGAGGAGATCACCGGCGTCGGCCCCGCGCAGGTGCCCGGCCTGCCGGGCGTGGACGACGGCGGGGAGGTGCGTGTGCTGCGCGCCCCCGCTCCCGCCTCGGTGCCCGGCGACGGGCGCGCCCACCGCGTGCCGCTGACCACCGCCGTGTCACCCGCGCGCAGTGAGCACGTCTGCGCTCCGGAGCTCTCCCCGCTGGTCACCGAGGTCGTACGGTTCACCAACACGGCGGGCCACGCGCTGCTCGCCGGCCCCGTGGAGCTGATCCGCGACAGCGGTTTCACCGGCCGCGCCTCCCTGGACTTCACGGCGCCCGGTGCCGCCCAGGAGCTCGCGTTCGGCAGCGCCGACACCTATCGGGTGACCCGGGAGGCCGAGGAGTCCCGGAGTACCGCGGGCCTGACCCAGCGCACCGTCGTCACCCGCACGGTACGACTCCACCTGTCCCGGTTCTCCGCGCCGGGCGAGACGGGCGACCGGGTGATCGCGGTGCGCGAGCGGATCCCGGTGTCCGAGGTGTCGGACGTCGAGGTCCGGCTCCGCAAGGAGTCCTGCTCTCCCGCCCCGGACACCCTCGACGCCGAGGGCATCGCCCGCTGGGACGTCACCCTCCCGCCGGGCGGCCGGCGCACGGTGACGCTGGTGTACGAGGTGTCGGCGAGCGCGAAGGTGAGCGGCCTGTGACCGGGTGCCGCACACCGTCGTCAGCAGGCAGGGTTTGAGCTGGCAGAACCGCTGACAGACCGGGCTTACGCGATATGCTGATGCAGATAGTGCAAGCCATTTGCAGAACGAGGAGGGTCATGGCTACTCGGGCGACCGACGCCGGGACGAACCAGAGCGTCGAACGAGCGGTCTCGGTGCTGCGCGCACTGGACTCGGGCCGCGCCGAGCTGCGTGTGTCCGATGTCGCCGAACTCACCGGCCTCGGCTCCTCCACCACGTCCCGGCTGCTGTCCACCCTCGAGCGCCTGGACATGGTCGAGCGCGACCCGGTCAGCAATCTGTACCGGATCAGCCTGGGCACCCTCCCGCTCGCGACCACGGCGGCGAACCGCCATCCCGTGCACCGGGCGGCCCGCATGGTCCTCCAGGACCTCGCCGCCCGCACCGGTCTCGGGGCCAATGTGGCCGTCCGGCGCGGTTCCGAGCTGATGTTCCTGTGCAACTTCGAGGGCACCCGCGCCCCCAAGTCGTACACCCAGGCCGGGCACACCGCGCCGCTGCACGCCACCAGCATCGGCAAGTGCCTGCTCACCGGGCTCACGCCCAAGGAGCGGCGCAGGCTGCTGCCCGAGCCGCTCGCCGCGCACACCGACTACACGACGACCAGCCACGATCTCCTGGACACCGAGATCGACTCCGTGCGCCGCTCCGGCTACGCGACCGAGGCCGAGGAGCGCGCGCTGGGCCGGGCCTCGCTGGCCGCGCCGGTCCGCGACGCCTCGGGCGACGTCGTCGCCGCCATCTCGCTGTGGGGCCCCACCTCGGTCCTCGGTGACCACGGCACGGAGGCGGACGGGCAGCGGCAGACCCTCACCCGTGAGGTCATCGAGGCCGCCGACGCCATCAGCCAGGCGCTCGGCGCGCTCTGAGCGGCGGACCTCGCGGGAAGGGGCCCGGCCCCGGTCGTTCGACCGGGGCCGGGCCCCTTCCCGTGGTGCGGCCGCGGCCTACTCGCCGAACGCCTTGAAGGCGATCACGTGGGCGCGCCGCGCCCCGTGCGTCGCGTCGACGACGATCCGCAGCGCGTCGGTGCGCACGGGACCGCCGTCGGCGGCGGCGAGCGGGTGCACGCGGTGGCGGCGGCGGTTGCCGGTGACCGTGAGGAGGGTGTGCCAGGTGCCGTCGGCGTCGCGGCTCTGGAGGCGGTAGTCGCGGACCAGTTCCGGCATCACCTCGAACGGGGTGCGGTGCCGGTGGAGGTTGTTGAGGTACTCGTCGACGTCGTCGTCGAACACCACCCGCGCCTCGGTGAGCCGCTGCTCGCGGTCCCATTCGAGACGCAGCCACTCCTCGTCGGCCGACGGCTCGGAGACCCACATCTGCGGGCCGCCGTAGGCGCGCTGGAACCCTCCGACGGTCCGCTCGGGGCGGAACGCGGCCGTCTCCGGGTGCGCCCGGAACGCGAAGGTCCGCCGGCGCAGCCCGCGGGCCTGCCACTCCAGGACCAACTGGCCGTCCTCCTCCGGGATGTCGTGGTCGACGGCCGCGTCGCCCTCGACGCGGCTGCGCAGCGCGAGCACCCCGTCGGTGCGCTCGGGCACGAGGACGAGCGCCGCGTCCGGCTCGGCCCGCACGATGACGACGACGTTCTCGGGGCTCTGCGGGTGATGGTCGAAGCGGGCCGTGACCCAGTGCGGGCCGTCGGCCGGTACGGTCACGGTGGTGGTCCGCAGATGCTCGACGGGGACGGCGTTCTCGGGGCGGCCGGTGCCCCACAGTTCCACGGTCAGCTCGCGCTCCGCGCCGTCGGCGGCGCCGTGGACGAGCAGGTCGACGGTGTCCAGGGCCGGGTCGGCCGGCAGCAGCAGCGCCAGGTCGCGGGTGAGCGGGTGGGGCTCGCCGGGCGCCTCCTCGGTCGGTTCGGCGGCCAGGTGGGCGAGGTGGCCGGCGGCGCTGACGCGGGCGGTGCGGGCCAGGTTGTCGGGGTCGTCGTCGGCGAGGCCGATGACGGAGGCGTCCTGGCGCAGCAGCGCACGGCGCACCAGCTCGGGGCGCTTGGTGGCCAGCTCGCGCGGGCTCAGGCCCTCGCCGACGCAGAGCGCGGCGGCGGTGCCGGCCGCCTCGCCGATCGTGGCGCAGGTGGCCATGACCCGGGTGGCGCCGAAGGCGATGTGGGTGGCGGAGATGTTGCGCCCGGCGAACAGCAGGTTGGTGACGTTCACCGAGTACAGGGAGCGCAGCGGGATGTGGAAGACGCCGTCCGCGTAGCGCTGGCGGGCGCCGGGCTCGTCGGCGTACATGCCCTGGACGGGGTGGAGGTCGACGGACCAGCCGCCGAAGGCGATCCGGTCGGTGAACTGCCGCTGTTCGAGGATGTCCTGCTGGGTGAGGACGTAGTCGCCGAGGAAGCGGCGGTACTCGCGCTTGCCGGGCAGGGAGCCGACCCACTCCATGGTGAGGTTCGCGGCGTCGGGGAACTCGCCCGAGTTCTTGATGTGGTCCCAGATGCCCATGATGACGGCCTGGAGTTCGTCGCGGATCCGCTCGTTGTCGTGGACGGTGTCGAGCTCGCCGCCCCATTCGATCCACCAGTAGTCGCAGCCGTTGTCCCCGGTGCGCAGGATCCGGTTGCGCAGGATGGGTGTGGTGGTGAGGTCCCGGGCGTAGGCGGGCGGCACGAACTTCACGGGGTGGCCCGCGTCCTTGGTGTGGAACAGGATCGTCGAGCCGAGCAGCGCCTCGTCGCCCTCCTCGGGGGCCCACGGCTCGTCGAACTCCGCGCGGGCCTCGCGGCCGATGCGGTAGCGGGCGCCGGCGAGGTGGCCGAGGAGGCCGTCGCCGGTGCAGTCGAGGAACTGCTGGGCGTTGAAGGTGATGCGCCGCTCGGAGCCCATCATCCAGCCGGTGCAGGAGTGCACCTCGCGGGCGTCGTCCGGGCCGCTCGCGTCGACCTCGCGCACGTCGGTGTTGAGGTAGAGGTCGATGTTGGGTTCGGCGAGGACGGCGTCGAGCACCACCTGGTCCCAGTAGTACGGGTTGCCCTCGGGGTTGCGGAACTGGTTCTCGGTGTACAGCTCGCCCATGATGCCGGTCTCGCGCGCCCACCGGTGCACGCCGTGTGCGGTGGCGCCGCAGACCCAGACGCGGACCTCGCTGCTGGCGTTGCCGCCGAGCACCGGACGGTTGTTGACCAGCGCGACGCGTCGGCCGAGCCGGGCCGCGGCGATCGCCGCGCAGGTCCCCGCCAAGCCGCCGCCGATGACGGCGATGTCGTAATGGACCTCTTCTTCCCGCACGGAGCGGCCTCCCTGGTGTGACGGTGCGACGCGATGTGACGCGCGGATACTCCCCGCCGGAACGGGGCGGCCTCGAACGTACATCACATGCATATTGTGCAACCACTGTTCAGCCAGTGGGATCCGTTGTAAGTTTCCGACGCAGCCGCGGACACGGCTGGCACGAGCCGCTTTTGTAAGTTCATGGCAGGTGGGGCGAGTTCGCCGGTCCTGCGCAGAACCGGCGATTCACCGACCAAAAGGGTTGACGCCGTCGCACGATATGGAGAACGATCCCGCATGCTGCAACTTGCGTTCAATGGAGCATGGATGGCGTTCACACAGGGCCCCGGCGCTCCCGCCCCGTTCGAGAGGACACACCCATGAGTACCGCCGCACCTCCCCGGAAGGTCACTCCACCCCGCGAGCGGACCGGCGGAAAGCTCTCCAACGGCGCGTTCGCCCTCCTGCTGACCGCACCGGGACTCGCCCTCTTCGCGGCGATCATCATCTATCCGCTGATATCGGCCCTGTTCACCGGTTTCTTCAAGCAGGACCTGCGGCTGCCGGGCCGTGAGTTCGTCGGCCTGGAGAACTTCACGTACTGGCTGGACGGTGACTTCCTCACCATCCTCAAGCAGACGCTGATCTTCACCGTCGGCGCGACGATCGTCCCCTTCGTGATCGGCTTCGCCCTCGCCCTCGCCCTCAACACGGGCCTCAAGGGCAGCGGCTTCATGCGCGGCCTCTTCCTCTTCCCCTGGGTGATCCCGGGCGTCGTGGTCTCCTTCCTCTGGATGTGGATCTTCAACGCCAACTACGGCGTCCTCAACGGCATCCTCATGAAGGCCGGCCTCATCGAGGACTCGGTCTCCTGGCTGGGCCAGCCCGGCACCGCCATGCTCGCCGTGATCATCACCAAGACCTGGGCCAGCTTCCCCTGGATGATGGTGATGCTCCTCGCCGGTCTGCAGACCGTGCCCAAGGAGCTGCACGAGGCGGCCTCGATGGACGGCGCGGGCTCGATCCGGCGCTTCTTCAACGTCACCTGGCCGCAGGTGCGCGGAGTGGCCTCGATCGTGCTGCTCCTGGAGTTCATCTGGAACTTCCAGCACTTCGACACCATCTACGTGCTGACCGGCGGCGGTCCCGCCGGATCCACCGAGACCTTCGCGACCGCCGTCTACCAGACCGCCTTCAAGGGCTTCGACATCGGCCGCGCGACCGCGCTGGGCGGGCTGTGGATGCTGCTCCTGCTCGTTCTCGTCGTCGTCTACCTCAGGATCACCGAGCGGAAGGGCGACGCCCGATGACCACCACGGCCCCCATGACCTCCACCACCCGGCCGACCGGCACCGACGAGCCGTCCGGCACCGGCGCGGCGCACACGCCCTCCGCCACCACCGGGCACACCTCGCGCCGCCGGATCCGCAAGGACGTGCTGCGCTCGCGGATCGCCGCCTGGACCGCGGTCGTCGTCATCGGCTGCTTCGGCCTGCTGCCGGTGTACTGGCTGCTCGCCACCGCGCTGAGCACGCCCGAGTCGACGTTCCAGTTCCCGCCGAAGCTGATCCCCACCGATCTCACGCTGGACAACTTCACGGCCCTCGCCGAGAACGACCAGTTGATCAAGTACCTGGTCAACTCCATGATCGTCGCCACCATCACCGCCGTCCTGAGCGTGATCGTCGCCACGTACATGGGCTACTCGTTCTCGAAGTTCCGCTACCGCGGCCGGCGCTCGCTGATGCACATGGTGCTGGCGTCGCAGATGTTCCCGCAGGCGCTGCTGCTGGTGACGCTGTACGCCGTGTTCTCCAGCTTCGGCCTGCTCAACACGTACACCGCGCTGGTGCTGTCGTTCACGACGTTCACGATGCCGCTGTGCGTGTGGATGCTGAAGGGCATCTTCGACACCATTCCGGACGCGCTCCTCGAAGCGGCCTCGATCGACGGCGCCTCCCGCTGGCGCACGCTGCACTCCATCGTGGCGCCGCTGGCCGCGCCCGGCATGATCGCCGCGGGGCTCTTCGCCTTCGTCCGCGGCTGGAACGACTTCATCTTCGCGGTGACCCTCGCCGACAAGGAGAAGCAGACACTGCCGCCCGGCCTGGTCTCCACCTACATCGGCGAGTTCCAGACGGCGTGGCCCGAGCTGATGGCCGCCTCCCTGGTCGTGTCCGTCCCGGTGGTCGTCGCCTTCATGTTCCTTCAGCGGTATCTGGTCGGCGGCATGACCGCGGGCTCGGTCAAGTAGCCACCCGGAGAGATCCGCAGCCCCCGAAGCCTCAGCTGAACCCGCGCGGGCCCCGCCCGCACGCGCCCCCACACTTCCCTTCCGTTCCACTCCCCCATGGAGACACCATGACCACCAATGGCATCAGCCGGCGCGGCGCCCTGCGCATGTTCGGTATCGGAGCGCTCGGTGTGGCGGGCGCGGGCGTGCTCGGCGCCTGCGCGCCGTCCGGCGCCAGCACCTCCTCCAACGGCGGCGACACGAAGTCGAAGAACTTCGACTTCACCTCCTGGTCGCTCAACGAGGAGGCCGCCAAGCCCTCGATCGAGAAGATCATCAAGGCGTGGGAGACGGAGCAGAAGTCCAAGATCCGCGCGGTCTCGTACCCGTACAACGAGTACCTGAGCCAGCTCACCCTGAAGCTCGGCGGCGGGGAGACCACGGGTGCGGTGCACCTGGACATCGCCTGGCTCGCCGCGGTGGCGCAGATGGGCAAGCTCGCGGACCTGGGTTCCGTGGCGGGCAAGGGCGGCTACACCGATGTGGCGCTGAACAGCGGCAAGTACGACGGCAAGCAGTACGGCCTGCCGTGGAACACCGGCTCGATCGGCGTGATAGCCAACTCCAAGCTCCTGAAGAAGGCGGGCATCGACAAGCAGCCCACCACCGTCGAGGAGTTCGAGGACGCGCTGCGTGAGCTGAAGGGCCTGGGCGGCGGGGTCGTGCCCTACGCGGCGGCGACCAAGGTGGCGCAGCTCAAGGACATCTTCCCGTGGATGCAGACCTTCGGCTGCAAGCTCCTCGACGGCGACAAGGTGACCATCGGTGACGACGCCTCGATCGACGCGGTCACCTGGTACAAGAAGCTGCACGACCAGAAGCTGATCGCCGCCGACGTGGACCGCTTCGACGCGCGCGCCCTGTTCAGCCAGGGCAAGGCGGCCTTCTACGACGACGCGATCATCGGCAAGGGCGTCACCTCCGCGCAGTCGAAGGACAAGACGCTCGCCGACGCGATGCAGCCGATGCAGCGCCCGGTGCTGAAGGCCGGCGACACCCCGCAGGCGCTGCTGTGGGGCGGCGTGATCGCGATCGTGAAGGGCAAGGGCCAGGACGCGGCGACGGACTTCGCACTGCACGCCACCACCGACCCGGAGACGATCGCCCAGTACTTCGTCGAGCGCGCCCTGCCGCCGTCGACGACCGCCGGTCTGGCCGACCCGAAGGTCGCCAAGGACACGTTCACCACCGAGTGGACCGAGAAGATCACCAGGACGGCGACGGGCAGCCCGTTCTGGCAGTTCGCGCAGAACGCCCAGATCGAGGAGGCCGTGGCCAAGCAGGTCCAGGCCGTCCTCGTCGGCAAGTCGAAGCCGAAGGACGCGATGAAGGCGGCCGCCGAGGAGGTCACCGACCTCATCAAGCGCTGACCTCGTCCAGCGCTGACCCGGCACACGCCAGGGCCCGGTGAACGTCGCACGGCCGTCACCGGGCCCTTCGCCGTCCGCACCCGCCCGTCTCCTCCCCCCTATGACCAGGCCCTCGGGCCACTCCTGTTCGGCACCTCACCGCACCCGCGAAGGAGTTCACCATGAGACGACCCACGGTCCGCACGTACGCCGCGGCGACGGCAGCCGTCGCCGCCCTGCTGATGCCCGTATCGGCCGCGAGCGCCGACAGCACGGCGAGTGCGGCGGCAGCGGCGGCGACCGTCGAGAAGGTCCCGTACGCGATGGACTCGTCGAACCAGGCCGCCTGGTGGACCCCGGCCGCCACGTACAAGGGCCGCGGCCAGTACACGTACTTCGCGTTCAACGAGCCCGGTACGACCGCCGCCACGCACCGGCCCGCGATCGCCCGCCGTGACCCGGACGGGGTGTGGAGCCGGCTGCCGCTGCTGAACGGCGACGGGCAGCAGGCCGAGTTCGCCGACGACAACGGCCACAACCAGCCGTCCGTGGCGCGCGACGGCAGCGGACGGCTGCACGTCTTCACGTCGATGCACTGCGACTCCTGGCGCTACTTCCGCACCACGGCGCCCGGCACGGACGTGACCGACCACGCGGGCGAGCTGCCCGACCAGGGCCAGGGCATCACCTACCCGGTGCTGACCACCGCGCCCAACGGCGACCTCTATCTGGCCGCCCGCGTCGGCTGCGGCAACGCGCAGCGCGACGGCAAGCTCTACCGGTGGAACAACGCCGCGAGCACCTGGAGCGTGGTGGCCACCTTCGGCTCCGCGCTGAACCGGTCGGTCTACCCCGACGACCTCACCGTCGACGCCTCCGGGCGCGTGCACCTGCTGTACGAGTGGGCCAAGGCACCGGCCTCGGCCTGGCGCCACCAGCTCTCCTACCTGCGCTACGACCCGGCGACCGGCGGCTTCGCGGACCACGACGGCGCCGCGGTCACCCTGCCGACCACGCCCGACACCTCCGACGTGATCCAGGGGCTGACCACGGGCGAGGAGTGGAGCATCGACAACGCCGGGTACACCGGCGCGACGGTGCAGAGCGCGAAGCTGACCCTCGACGGTGACACCCCGAAGGTCGCGTACCGCTACCGGTCGGCCGACAGCGGCGGCAACTTCGTCGTGTACTACGCCTACCCGAGCGGCACCGGCTGGCTCCGCAAGACGGTGTACGCGGGCGGCCAGACCAGCGCGGCCCTCGGCATCACGTGGGACGAGACGGACGGCAAGCGGATCTACTACGTGAAGTCGTCCGGCACCGACCGGGCCTTCGCGGCGACGCAGGCGGCGGACGCCTCCTGGACCGCCGAGTCCGTGGCACCGGGCGTGAGCGCGGACCGGCTGGCGGTGCGGCGCGACTCGGACGGGAACGACGTGCTGTACCTTCCGGACACCGCGCACAATGCGCTGTACTACGGGGTGCGTTAGCCACCCCGTCCACCGCGGGCCCGGGTCGACCGCACGTCGCCTTCTGTGATGGCATGAGCGTCCACGTCCGAGGAGGCGCCGGTGCTCGGCAGGAACACACGATGGGTCGCGGGCGGTCTGGCCCTGGTCTGTCTGTTGCTGATCGGTCCCGGCGCGCCGCGCGACGACCAGCCCGTCGCCGAACCGCTGCCCGCCGGCGCGGCCACGGAGATCGTGCCGAACCGGGTCATGACCTGGAACATCTGCAATCCCTGTCGCGGCGCGGGCCAGAACCTCGGCCGCGCCGCCGACATCGCCACGTACGCGCCGCAGGTCGTCGGCCTGCAAGAGGCGTGCGTCCGCGATGTCGAGCAGATCAGGACCGACCTCGAGCACGTGTACGGGCTCGTCTACCACGTCACGTACGGTTCGGTGCTGCGGAACTGGAGCCGCTGCGGCGGACTGCCCTGGCACGCCGGCGGCTACGGCCAGGCGATCCTGTCCGCGGCGCCGGCGACGGACGCCGTGACCGTGGAGTATCCCGACGGCGGTTCCGAGGACCGCGGTTTCATGGCGGTCACCACCGAGGTGGCCGGCCGGCCGGTGCGCGTCTTCAACACCCATCTCGCCGAGCGGCGTCAGGAAGCGGTCCGCGCGCGGCAGGTGCCGGTGCTCGCCAAGGAGGTAGAGCGCCACGACCGGGCGATCGTGCTCGGCGACTTCAACGCCGTGCCGGGCTCCCCCGAGCTCCGTCCGATGTGGCCGCTGGCGACGGACGCCGATCCCCGGTGCGGCCCCTCGGCGGACGAGGTCTGCGAGCCGACGACCGACTGGCAGAGCCGGTTCGACTACGTCTTCCTGCGCGGCATCGAGTCCCGCGCCCACCGGGTGCGGCCGAGCGAGCACTCCGACCACCACCAGCTCTACGCGGATCTGGCCCCGCTCTGATCGCACGCGTGACCGCCATACGGACAGGCGGACGACGACATTCCGTTTGGTGCATACGATTCCGCGAACCGTCCCGCACCATCCCGGAAGGCGCTCGTGAGTTCCACCCCTCCCCCACACGCCCCGTCCGTCGCGGCCCCCGCAGACCCCGCCACGGTGGCGATCCGCTCCGCCGCCGATGTCTCCGACCTCGTCAACTCCGGCACGGCCAGCGGCCGGCACGCCAAGATGATCGTGGTGATCGCGCTCGGCGGCATCTTCCTCGACGCGTACGACCTGAGTTCGCTCGCGTACGGACTGCCCGACATCACCCGCCAGTTCGGGCTCAGCTCCGCGATGGCCGGTACGGTCACCGCCTCGATCAGTGTCGGTTCGCTGCTCGGCGCGCTGCTCGGCGGCTGGCTGGTCGACCGAATAGGCCGCTACCGCGTCTTCATGGCCAACATGGTCTTCTTCGTCGTCACCGCGCTGGTGTGCGCGGTCGCGCAGGACGTGTGGACGCTGATCGTGGCGCGGTTCGTGATGGGCATCGGCGTCGGCATGGACATCCCGGTCGCCATCGCCTTCCTCGCCGAGTTCTCCCGGCTGCGCGGCAAGGGCAGCAAGGGCTCGCGCACGGCGGCCTGGTCGCCCGCCTGGTACACCGCGACCAGCGGCTGCTACCTGGTGATCATGTTCCTGTACTTCGTGCTGCCGGACGCCCACCTGGGCTGGCTGTGGCGGTTCACCGTCGGCTTCGGCGCGGTGCCCGCGCTGATCGTGATGCTGCTGCGCCGCCGCTACATGAACGAGTCGCCGACCTGGGCCGCCGAGCAGGGCGACCTGGAGTCGGCGGCCCGGATCCTGCGGGAGTCGTACGGGGTGGACGCGCGCGTCGCCGACGACGTCCCGGCGCGGGCGCCCCGCCCGCCGCGGCCCGGGCTCGCCTCGTACGCCCGCCTGTTCACCGGCCCGTACCGCGCCCGCACCGTGCAGTCGGTGGCCGTCGGTCTCGCGGAGACCTTCGGCTACAACGCGGTCGCCTTCGGGCTGCCGATCATCATCGCCACGCTGATGACCCAGGGCCCGCTGACCACGATCGCGTCCTCGTTCACCCTGAACCTGGTCTTCGCCCTGACCGGCGGTCTGCTCGGCATCCGCTGGGCGTCGACGCGCGGCGCCTGGCCGATGATGACGCTCGGCTTCGCGATCCAGCTCGTCGCCATCACCGTGCTCGCCCTGATCGGGCGGCCGTCCGGCACGGCCGTCGTCACGGCGGGCATCCTGATGCTGGGCGCCTTCATGTTCGCGCAGGGCTTCGGCCCCGGCGCGCACATCATGAGCTACGCCTCGCTGGGCTTCCCGACGTCGATGCGCGGCGTCAGCATCGGCTTCAACCAGGCGGTGCTGCGGCTCGGTTCGACGCTGACGCTGTTCTTCTTCCCGATCCTCAGCACCAGGCTCGGCACGCACGTGTACTGGGTGATCCTCGGCGCGCCCGTCCTCGGGCTCGTGGCGCTGCTCGTGAAGCGGTGGGAGCCGGTGGGCTTCGACGCGGACGCCGAGGAGCGGGCGCTGGCGGTACGCGGCTGACGCGTGGGTCCGACGCCGCGCTCAGGGCCGCTCGAGCCGTATGACCACGGCCTTCGAGGTCGGGGTGTTGCTGCGCTCGGCGACGCTGTCGAGCGGCACCAGCACATTGGTCTCGGGGTAGTACGCGGCGGCCGAGCCCCGGGGCGTCGGGTAGGCGACGGTCCGGAAGCCGGGGGCCCGGCGCTCGACGCCGTCCTCCCACACCCCCACCAGATCGACGAGGTCGCCCTCCGCGAAGCCCAGTTCGGCCAGGTCGTCGGCGTGGACCAGGACGACGCGGCGGGCGCCCTTGATGCCCCGGTAGCGGTCGTCCATCGCGTACGGGATCGTGTTCCACTGGTCGTGCGAGCGCAGCGTCTGGAGGATGAGGTGGCCGGGCGGCGCCGTGAGTCCGGTGAAGGCGTTGGCGGTGAAGACCGCGCTGCCGGAGGCGGTCGGGAACCGCAGCTCGTTGACCGGGTTGGGGAGGGTGAAGCCGCCGGGCTCGCGCACCCGGCGGTTGAAGTCGTCGAAGCCCGGGACGACCCGCGCGATGTGCTCGCGGACGAGGTCGTAGTCGTCCTCGAACTTCCGCCAGGCGATGCCGTGCCGGTCGCCGAGGACCGCGCGGGCCAGCCGGCTGATGATCGCCACCTCGCTGAGCAGCGCGGGCGAGGCGGGCGCCAGCCGGCCGCGGGTGGTGTGGACGTCGCTCATGGAGTCCTCCACCGTCATGAACTGCTCACCGGTGGCCTGGACGTCCCGGTCGCTGCGGCCCAGCGTCGGCAGGATCAGCGCGGTGTCGCCGCAGACCGTGTGCGAGCGGTTGAGCTTGGTCGAGATGTGGGCCGTGATCCGGCAGTTGCGCAGCGCGCGTTCGGTCACGTCGCTGTCGGGGGTGGCCCGGACGAAGTTGCCCGCGACGCCGAGGAAGAACCGGGCCCGGCCGTCGCGCATCGCCCGGATCGCGTCGACGGAGTCCAGGCCGTGGCGGGTCGGCGGCGCGAATCCGAACTCCTTCTCCAGGGCGTCGAGGAACGTCTGCGGCATCTTCTCCCAGATGCCCATCGTCCGGTCGCCCTGGACGTTGCTGTGCCCGCGCACCGGGCAGACCCCGGCGCCGGGCCGTCCGACGTTGCCGCGCAGCAGCAGGAAGTTGACGACTTCCCTGATGGTGGGGACGCCGTGCTTGTGCTGGGTGAGGCCCATGGCCCAGCACACGATGACGCTGCGGGACTTCAGCACCCGCTCGTGGACCTCCTCGATCTCCTCGCGGCGCAGTCCGGTGGCGGCGAGCACGTCGTCCCAGTCGAGGGCGCGGACGTTGTCGTTGAAGAGGCCGAAGCCGGTGGTGTGGCGGGCGATGAAGTCCTGGTCGAGGACGGTGCCGGGGGCCTTGTCCTCGGCCTGGAGGAGCAGCAGGTTCAGCGCCTGGAACAGGGCGAGGTCGCCGCCCGGGCGGATCTGCAGGAACTGGTCGGCGATCTGGGTGCCCCGGCCGATGACGCCGCGCGCCTTCTGCGGGTGCTTGAAGCGCAGGAGTCCCGCCTCGGGCAGCGGGTTGACCGCGACGATGCTGCCGCCGCGCCGCTTGGTCTCCTCCAGCGCCGACAGCATGCGGGGGTGGTTCGTGCCCGGGTTCTGGCCCACGACGAACACCAGGTCGCTGCCGTACAGGTCCTCCAGGGAGACGCTGCCCTTGCCGATGCCGAGGGTCTCGCCCAGCGCGGAGCCGCTGGACTCGTGGCACATGTTCGAGCAGTCGGGGAGGTTGTTGGTGCCGAAGGCGCGGGCGAACAGCTGGAGCAGGAAGGCGGGTTCGTTGGCGAGGCGGCCCGAGGTGTAGAAGAGCGCCTCGTGGGGGTCGTCGAGGCCGGTCAGCTCGTCGGCCAGCAGGGTCAGGGCCTCGTCCCAGCCGATGGGCTCGTAGTGGTCGCTGTCCGGCCGCTTGACCATGGGCTCGGTCAGCCGGCCCTGCTGGTTGAGCCAGTAGTCGGACCGCGCCGCGAGTTCGCTGACGGGATGCTCGGCGAAGAACTCGCGGGTGACGCGGCGCGTGGTGGCCTCGTCGCTGATGTGCTTGGCGCCGTTCTCGCAGTACTCGTTGCGGTGCCGCTTGCCCGGTGCCTCCTCGGGCCAGGCGCAGCCGGGGCAGTCGATGCCGCCGGCCTGGTTGATGTTCAGGAGGGTGAGGGCCGTGCGGCGCGGGGAGGTCTGGCCGAGCGCGTACTTCAGCGCGTGGGCCACGGCCGGTGCTCCCGTGGCCCAGGTCTTCGGCCTGTGCACGGAGAGTTCCTCCGCGGGCTCGCCCGTGTCACGCATGCCCATCACCTCGACGTCTCGTTCGTGGTCCGCGGAGTTCCGGCGGCCCGCGCACAGCAGCATTCGCCCGGGTCGCCCGCACGGTCAAAGCGGAAGATCCGATCGTCGATAGGCGGTTACGATCACGTCTGATCCCAACGCTCCGAACCGGACAGGCGGTGGCCCCGGCCCGTGCTCCTGAGACAGCTCGAGTACCTGGTGGCGCTGGCCGGCACCGGGCACTTCGCCCGGGCGGCCCAGAACTGCTTCGTCTCCCAGCCGACCCTGTCCGAGGGCATCCGCAAGCTGGAGAGCGAACTGGGTGTGCCGCTGGTGCGGCGCGGCCACCGGTTCGAGGGGCTGACGGCGGAGGGCGAGGAGGTCGTGGTGTGGGCGCGGCGGATGCTCGCCGACCGGGACGCCATGACGGCCGGTCTGGCCGCGCTGCGCTCCGGTCTGGAAGGTGAGTTGCGGATCGGTGCCGTGCCGACGGCGGTCGCGGCCGTCGCCTTGCTGACGCAGCCGTTCTGCGCGGCGAATCCGCACACCACCGTACGGGTGCACGCGGATCTTCAGGGCGACGAGATCGTCCGGCGGCTGCGCGCGTTCGAATTGCACGGCGCGGTGACCTATCCGACCCGGGAGCCCGGTCTGCCGTTCGTGCCGTTGTACGGGGAGCGGTACGTCCTGCTGACCCAGGAGTCGGCCGACGTCGACGCGCAGGGCGTGGGCTGGGCCGAGGCGGCGGCGCTGCCGCTGTGTCTGCTGCACCCCCGCATGGTGGGACGTCAGGTGCTGGACGCCGTCTTCACCGAGCTGCGGGTCGCGGTCGCGCCGCGGGTGGAGACCGACTCCATCGCCTCGCTCATCGCACACGTCCGCACGGGGCACTGGTCGACCGTCGTCCCGCACACCTGGCTGCACGTCTTCGGCATCCCCGCCGGCATGCGGGCCGTGCCTCTGCTGCGGCCCCGGCGCAGCGCGAGCATCGGGCTGCTGCTGCCGCCCCGCGCCCCGCTGTCGGTGATGGAGCAGGCGCTGGCCGACCTGGCGCGCGCGTCGTCGATGCACACGGTGCTGGACGACATCCCTGGGTGACCCGTCGCGGGAACGCGCCAAACCCCGCACACCCTGTGGCGATCATCGTCATGTACCTGCTAACCAGGAAGGTGTGACGTCACAACGGGCACGGACGAGAACGGGCTGGACGGTCGCGGTCACGACCGCTCTCGCGCTCCTGGTCGCCGGGTGCGCGGACGGCGACGCCAAGGGATCCGGCGACGCCCGCCAACTCACCGTCGCCGCACTGCCGTTGACGGACTCCGCGGCGCTGTACATCGCGCGGGACCGGGGCCTGTTCACGAAGGAGGGCCTGGACGTGCGCATCCAGGCCGTACAGCAGAGCATCCAGGCGCTGCCCGCCCTGTCCAAGGGCGATCAAGAGCGTGGCCGACCTCGAGGGCAAGAAGGTCGCCGTCATCGAACGCGACCAGACAGCGACCCGCGGCCTGCCGGAGCTCGTGAGCCTGCGGGCGGAGGTGGGGAGGGCTGTGCGGGGACGGGGGTGAGCACGAGGTACGGGGGCCGTCAGGTCCCCGGCCGCACTGCTCTGGCCTGATCGGCGAGCCAGTCAGGAGCAATGACCTCGGGATTTCCGTCGAGTGCGGCCGCGGCCCGGTCCAGAGCGTCGGCGGCTGCGGACGGGTCCTGCGGCAGTGCTCTCGCGGCGTCCGCCAGGGCATCGGCGGCGGCCGACTGGCCGGCGCCGGCGATCTGGAGCATGGTCCGGGCGCGATCGGCGGTGGCCGCGCACTGCTCGTGGTGGCCGTCGCACCAGTACGCCCAGGCGAGGTCGAGGAGGCAGACACCCTCGGCGCGAGGGTTCTGCATCTGGGACGCCGCGCGGCGGGCGTCCTCCAGGATCGCAACGGCGTGATCCGGTTCACCGAGGGCGATGAGAGCGAGTCCCTGGGCGTTCTGCGCATAGGCGATCGCCTCCAGACTGTCCGCGGCCCGATAGGCGCGGACAGTCTCCGCGCCCGCGTCGGCGGCTTCGCGCCAGCGCTCGAGCGTCAGCAGGGCGATGGTACGGGCATTGCCGGCACGGGCGACGGTCAGCAGATCGCCGTCGGAACGGGCGAGTTCGGCCAGCCGCTCGGCACCGCCGAGTGCGCTGTCGCCATCGCCGCGGTAGCTGTGGTTGAGGCTGAGCGAGAGCAGGGTGTGCACCTCGCCGTCGCGGTCGCCGATCTCCCGCGCGAGAGCGGCGGCACGCGTGAACGGACCGACGGCGGCGTCGAGGTCCCCGAGTTGCCGGTGGGCGTCACCGAGTCCGAAGAGTGCGCTCTGGTGCGCCGACGGGTCGTCGAGACGTTCGGCGAGTTCCACCGCTTGCGCGAACAGGTCGACGGCCTGTTCCATCGGGCCCGCGCTCAGCCGGGCGTGCCCGTAGGCGACGGTGTGCTCGAGACGGGTCCGTTCGTCGCGGATGTGCCCGTCGACGGCGAGGTGCATGGAGACGGCCGCGAGGACGGAACCGTGCCAGACGAGCCATTCGCTGATGCCGTTGAGCACCTGGGCGGCACCGTCGTGGTCCTCGGCCCGTACGAGGTGGTCGAACTGGCGCCGCTGCGGTTCGAGGTCGTCGGGCGTGCGCCATGTGTCGTGCGGCGTGGCCTGCTGTGCGTACCAGGATGCGATGTGCCGCTCCAACTCCTGCCTCCGGAAGGGTCCGTGGTCGGGTAATTGCGCGTGGACGAGGTCCGCGTCCAGGGGATGCAGGGAGAAGGTCCGCCGGGTCCGGTCCGCCGACACCAGATGGGTGCGGACCAGGGTGATCAGCACGGGCGCCACACGTATGCCGGGGTCGATGCCGTGCAGGACGTCCTCGATCTGCGGCTGTGTCACCGGGGTGCGCAGTGCGGCGAGCACCCGCAGGACGGCACGCGCCGGTCCGTCGAGACGTGCGTAGCGGTCCTGGGCGAGGTCCTCGACGACTTCCTGACGCTGGGTGAAGTCCCGCAGGACGTCACGGAGGCTGGGCAGCAGAACGGTGTCGTCGGCGAGCGCCCCGACCAGCAGTTCGAGGGCACGGGGTACGCCGTGGACGTGGACCGCGGCCCGGAGCAGTTCGTCGTCGGACAGGTCCGCCATGCCCAAGGTGCCGTCGTGGTCGAGTTCGCGCAGCAGGGCGACGGCCTCGGCGTCCTCCAGCCCTTTGGACAGCTCGATCTGGGCGGCGAAGCGACGCAGTTCCGGAGGGAGCCGGACCGGGAGCTGACTGGTGACCAGCAGCCGCGGGGTGGCGCGCGGCGCCCGGAACAGGCAGTCGACGAACACGGCGAAACCCGGGTCGGCAATGGTTCCGTCCTCGTCGAGGAGGTCCTCGAGATTGTCCAGGAGGATGATGACGAGCCGGTCCCCCATGGCGGTGAACAGGGCGTCGAGGCGGTCGTGTTCGGTGCTGATCGTGTTCCACACCTGCCGCAAGTGGGCCTGGCTCTCGGTTCCCAGCAGGCGCGCGCAGTCGAAGTAGATCCGCTCCAGGGAAATGCCCGAGGTGCGGGTGGACAGGTTCACGAAGCCGGTCGGCAGCGGCCCTTGGGCGGGTCCGGGCCACTGCCCTCGGTCGAGGAGGTCCATGACCTTGGCGGCGAGTGCACTCTTGCCGATGCCCCGGCGCCCCGTGAGGGTCACCATCCGTACGGCCGGATCGCTCAACTGCGCCGAGATGGCGTCGCGTTCACGGGTGCGGTTCTTGAACAGCTCGATGCCGTGCGCGACGGGTACGCCGACCACACGCGTCCAGGGATGCCGGGCCTCCTCCGACGCGGAATCGGTGACGAGATCGAGCTGTGCGGGGTCGGGGAGCGCCAGCAGCCGGGTGAGCCCGGTCCGCTGTCCGTCGTCGAGACGGCGCAGGGCGTGGTCGAGACGGACGGCAGTGAGCCGGCCCGCTCCCTCCGGCCGGTGGTGCTCGGCGACGACTCCGACGACACGGCTGCCGGACCACACCACGGCGCCGGACATGCCCTCCCAGGGTGACCGACCCGGATCCGGGTCGGCGCCGGCGGGTGCGACGGTCAGCTCCAGGGTGCCGCCGCGGAGGTTGGAGAGTGCGGCGACCGTGCCGTCCGCCTGGTGGAGCTCGCGGAAGGTCCTCCCGTCCGGCCCACGGCGCCGCTTCCACAGCGGGAAGCCCGCCGCGTGCACCCGGATCACCTCGGGACGGTCGTCGGGGACGCGCCCGAATCGGGTCGGCAGGAGGTCCGAGGGAGCTTGTGCGGGCGGCTCGAAGGAGAGCACGGCGAGATCGGTCCGGTCGTCCTGCCAGGCCACGGCCGCCGGTGCCGCCCACTGCCCCGGCCGGTCCGCGTCGCACCGTACGCGGACCTCGACGGCACCGTTCACGACGTGCGCGGCCGTGAGAACCGCTCCGTCGGACACCCGGTACCCGGATCCGCGTCGACCGCCGTCACTCGTACTGACGATGATCTCCGCAATCCGGTGCGGGTCGAGGCCCGCGCCGTCGGACGACGGATCAGCTCTCATCGGCGAGTTCGCCGCCCGAGATCCACGCGGGAGTGTCGGGGGCATCACTCATGACCGGCTGGAGAGTCAGAGTGATGCGCTGCTGCGCGGTCTGCGCGTGACGGGCGCTCGCACCGACGTCGAACACCCAGAACCGCACCTTGGCCCCGGGCTCCCTGCTGCGTTCGACACCCACCGTGAGTTCCAGTTCCAGCTTCTCGGCCTGGAACCGCAGGGCCTCACCCGATCCCGCCGCCATGGCGCGGCCCAATTCGCTCCGCAACTGGGCGATCATGTCCGCCAGCTCCACCGCGTCGTCCACTGCCGCCCGCCCCGTTCCGTATCCCGCCACCAGCGATCACGCGCTCGCCGAGCATACCCGCAGCCGGTCAACTAAACGCAGGGTCGGACGACTTGGCCCGGCGTTCGCTCACGACCGGACAGCGGCGTGACGAAGGACGCGGCTCACGGCAGGGAGACCCGCCACAAATTCCCTCGACACCGATCACCGCGACAAGGCACCCTGCCCCCGATGACCAGAATCGACGACACTCCCCCGGCGTGGGACGAGCGGACGCAGCTCACCACGTTTCTCGACTACGCGCGTGACACGGCCCGCGTGAAATGTGACGGCGTCTCCGAGGAGCATGCGCGCAAGGCGCTGTTGCCGGGGTCGCCGCTGATGACGATGAGCGGGCTGATCAACCACCTGCGGTGGGTGGAGTACTACTGGTTCCAGGTGGTGTTCCTCGGGGAGGAGGACCAGGGGCCCTGGACCGACGAGGATCCCGACCGGGAGATGCGGATCGCCGTCGAGTTCCCGTTGGCGCAGGTGCTCGACGAGTACGTCGCGCAGAGCGGCCGGTACCGGGAGCTGGTGGCCCGGACGGAGCTGGACGCGCGGTCCGAGGGGACCGTTCGGGACGGGCTCCATGTCGATCTGCGGTGGATCCTGCTGCACCTCACCGAGGAGACCGCCCGGCACAACGGGCATCTGGACATCCTGCGGGAGATGCTCGACGGCACGACCGGCGACTGAGCCCCGACGGTCCCGTCAGTGGCCGGCGAGGAGTTTGACGCCGACCACACCGAGGCCGATCACGGCGTTGAGGACGCCGGTGACCGTGGCGCGCAGGACGCCCGCCCCGATGCTGCGGCCACCGGCGAAGCCCCACAGGGCGAGCGCCGCGACCTCGCTGTAGACCGAGACCCACAGGGCGGTGTCGAGTTCCAGCGCGCCCGCCGCGGACAGGCCGATCAGGAGCAGCGGTCCCACGGCGCTGGTCAGCAGAGGGCTGCTGACGAACAGGACGTGCCGGATCTCGCGGGCGCCCGGCCTGGCCCGGTGGGCGACGGGGTGTGCCTGGAGGTCCGCGACGAGCGTCGCCAGCCAGAGGCCGAGCGCGGTGACGGCGACGGCGACCGCGGCGCCCGAGTGGCTGGGATGGCCGCCCATGGCGAGGCCCGCCAGGACGGCGAGCAGGGTGAGCGAGGCGTAGATGCGCTCCTTGAGCCGCTCGCCCCACACCGCCGCCCGCTCGTGCGCACCGGTGTCCTGCTCCGCGCTGCCGTCGGTCACCGCGATGGTCCTTCCCTCACACGTCATTCCTGTCGTTGCCGCGAACGTACACAGCGGCCCGCGCCCGGCACCGTGGCAACACGGCCGAGGCCCGTTGGTCGTGCCGCCGGATCCGGAGCCGCCGCCACCGAGGCTTCGTCGGCGCCGACGAACTCCGAGGCGCGCGGAACAGCCAAGTCGGCGCATCTGAGCGAAAGTTGAGCGTGTCATGGGCGTGTAACGGTGATCGGCACGCTCTCGCCTGCCGACCGGTCGCCTGGCAGACTGACAGAGATGCTCTGACCGCCTCGGGGGAGGAACCGGACGGCATGACAGCGACGATCTCCGTGAGGGTCGAGGGCCCTGTCGGCCTGGACGAACCCGAGGAACTCCGCGCCGAGCTGGCCCGGGAGACCGCGCTCCAGTGGCGGCTGGAAGCGCCGGACGAGGAGCGGGGCACGCTCGACGGTGGAGTCAGCGCCCTGCTGATCGCCGTCCTCACCAGCGCCACCGGGGCCGTGGTGCAGGCCGCCGCGCAGCGTGCCATCGACGCGTGGCGCGGGCGCAGGCTCGATCCGCCGCCCGTCACCGTCATCGTGCTCCGGGCCGACCAGCAGGGCGAGTCGCCGCGGGCCGACGACGACAGCGACGGTGACACGCCCGCCCTTCCCGAGGGGAGCTGAGGGAGATGGCCTTCCGGGCCCTGGTGATCGGCGTCGGCACCTACGAGGCGAATTCGGGGATGAGCGGCTATCCCACGATCGAGACCAGCGCCCGCGCCTACGGGGACGCGCTCGCCCGGGACCCGCGCTGGGGCGACGCCGCCCGCTCGGTGATCCTCTCCGACGGCGCCGCGCACTCCGCGGACGGCGTGATGCGCGCCCTGCACGACGCCGCGTCGGCGGGCGAGGGGCCCGAGGACACGCTCCTCGTCGTGTACGTCGGGCACGGCGCGTACTGGAAGGACGTCCCCGGCGGCCAGGTCCACTTCGCCGTCGGCTCCTCGCACCAGAACGAGCCGTGGACGTGGCTGTCGTCCTGGTACGTGTACCGGGCCATCCGGCAGAGCCGGGCCGGCCTCAAGGTCCTCATCACCGACTGCTGCTACTCGAACATGCTGCCCCATCTCGGCCAGGAGTCGCCGCTGCCGGGGATCCTGGGCACCCGCTCCGACGGCACGTGCGTCTTCAGCGCGGTCAGCGGGAACGTGCACAACGCGTCGGCCGACGCCTGCGCCAATCTGCCGAGCCCGCTCGACGGCTGCACCCCGTTCAGCGGCCATCTGTTGAACGTGCTGGGGCAGGGCATGTCCGAGCACGACGACGACCTCACGCTCGGCGCCCTGCGCGCGGGCATCGACGAGGGCATGCAGTCGTGCGGGGTGCACGACGCGCCCCGGATGCTGCTCAACGACGCCTCGGAGGCCGCGGCGCTGTTCACCAACCACGCCAAGGGCCGCCGCCCGCCCGGCCGCGAGCCGCAGACCGAGGACGACTGGGTGCGCGAACTGCGGCTGTACGGCGAGCGCAAGCTGCGCAGTCTGATGCTGAAGCCGGACCTGGCGGGCCGGGTCGTGGTCCGGCTGAAGTCCGGTGACGAGCAGAGCCGCGACCTGGCGGGCCGGGTCGAGCGCAGCGCCGCCACGCTGTTGTCGAATCCGGTGGACTTCGTCCGCTACTGGGGTGAGATCGAGCCGGCCCTCTTGGGCGGCACGTGAGCGAGCGCAACGGCGCCGTCGGCGTCCGCCGCACCCATCTGCTGTTCCAGCCGGACGTGGCGAAGCTGCTCACCGAGGACTACGCGTGGGTGACCCAGGTCGACGGACCGCAGTTCGCCCGGATCCTCGACCAGATGCGGTCCACCCGCAGCGAGGCGATGGCGATGCGGGCGCTGCACGCCTTCGCGCTGCGCCGCAGCGTCCAGGACCTGGTGGAGCTGGCGGACGGGTTCGACGCCCGCGACGCGGTCATGATCATGGCGACGGCGGCGCTGGCCCGGCCGGTGAGCGAGGCCGCCGAGCTGGCGATGCTCCAGCAGGAGATGGAGGCGGGGCGGCGCTCAGCGCCGATCACCGCGAGCATCGTGCACGACGTCGCCTGTCAGCGCACCGCGTTCGACGTGGCGGTCTTCGTGCGCGTCGTCCGTGACCACTACCCGCAGCTCGCGGACCGTACGGTGGCGGTGTTCGGCGGCCCCGACTCGGGCCGCACCAATCTCGACAAGGTGCTGCTGCACACCGCGCTGCTCGACGAGAAGTGTCCGGTCCAGGCCGATCGTCTCCTCGAACTGACGCTGCACGTCGTCGCCACCCACACGCCAGGCGGCTCGGAGGACCAGGGTGAGGAGATCGCCGACCTCGCGGGCGCGTTCCTGCACTTGAGTCCGCACGGGGAGATCCTGGAGACCTGGGCGCAGGGGCAGTTGAGCGCGCCCGACGCCCGGCAGGTGGATCAGGCGCGGCGGCTGATCGCCCGGCTGATCGCGCGCCGTGGCGCGGGCCACGACGCGCTGGCCGCGCACATCGGCCGCACGGCGCAACCGCGTGACGTGGTCAAGCTCTGCGCGCTGCTGACCCGCGAGGAGGCGTCACCGGCCAAGTGCGAGCTGCTGCGCCGGCAGGCCGCCGGGCAGCCGAGCGTCCAGGGACTGGCGAAGCTGGTGTCGCTGTGGCACCGGGACCCGGTGCTGACGGCCGGTACGCGTGAGCTGCTGGCCGACATCGTGACGGTGCCCGCGGGCCCGGACGACGTGCCGCGCTCCCTCGATGTCCTCGCGCAGCTGTGCGACTGGCTGAACGAGGAGGAGGGCGGCGACCAGACCTGCGTGGCGCTGCTGTGCCACATCGCGGCGGTGCAGGTGCGCGGGCGCTCCGGCCATGAGCTGACCGAGCTGCTGAACCGCATCACGCGCCACCGCGAGCGGACCAGGGCCGCGCACGAGGTGGGCCGGCAGCTCGCCGTCACGGTGATGGAACCGGGCGGCGACCGGCAGGGGTTCGTGGACTGTCTGACCGTCCTGCGGGAGAGCCGGCACGCCGAGGCGGTGGACGCCGCCTGCCGTGAACTGTCCGATCCGTCGGCGTCGCGGGCGGCGGACGCGCTGCTCGTCGCCGAGGTGGCGCGGCTGCTGCACGCCGCCGGGCTGGAGAACGTCGCCTGGACCCTGCTCGAACGGTTCCTGGAGAACGAGCAGTTGGTGCAGGCGTCGGACGTGCTGTGCGTGGTGCGGGGCGTGCTGGCGATCCCGCTGCCCGACGCGGAGCTGCTGCTGCGCGCCACGGTGGGCCGCTGGTCGGACGTGCGGCACCGGGACGAGGCGGTCGACACGCTGCGCGCGGAGGGCCTCGGCCCGCAGGCCGACTGGATCGTCAAGTCTCTGCGCTGACCCGCGGGCGGGGCGCTTCGCCCTGGTGCGGCAGGGTGGGCTTGACCTGGCCCATGTAGCGGCGGGCGGCCCGCACCAGCAGCGGGAAGACCAGGGCGGCCGCGAGGACGGAGACGGCGCGCGTCACCGGCGCCGTGGACTCGCCGAACAGTTCGCGCAGGGCCGTGCAGCCGATCAGCACGGCGATGTACCCGGCGAGCAGGAGCAGGGGCCGCACCGCGGGATCGCCGCGCCGGGTGAACCGGGACAGGTGCTCCCGGGCGTCGTAGTGGCGCAGCACCCGCCCGATGTACGGCAGATCGCGCACCGCGAGCCAGGGCAGCGCGAGCAGCAGCGCCGACCCGGTGGCGACGCCCGCCATGCCCCGCCAGACGTCGGCCCAGCCCGCCTCGTGGATGACCAGGGCGATCGCCACGAACGCGGTGTAGGCCAGGGCCCAGCGCACCGCCCTGCGCAGCCGGCCCGCTTCGGTGCCGGGCAGCGCCACGAGGACCACGCCCGGCATGGCGTAGACGACCATGATCGGGATGCTGTTGAGGGCGACGAGCTGCTCCCAGTTGCCGCGGACGAGGGCGAGCGTGGTCAGGCCGATGACGAGGTTGACGATGAGGATCATCCAGTACGCGTCGATCTCCGCCCCGCGGAACTTGAAGGAGGCGCGGCGCGCCGTCTGGAGTCCGCGGTGGGTGAGGTGGGCGCGGCTGAGGGCGGCGACCTCGCGGGTCAGGGCGTGGGTGAAGACGATGCCGGAGCCCATCGGGGAGAGCACGGCGTTGAGCCGGATCAGCCAGGCCAGCCAGGTCATCGACGCGGCGGTGGCGAACTGGGCGTACGGCGACTGGAGCATGTCCGCGGCGAGCGCGCCGCAGTGCCGGGAGAACACGTACTGCAGCGCGGTGTAGAGGGCGACGGCGCCGACGAGGGTGCCGTAGACGGCCCAGCGCAGCCGGGCCGCCTCCCCCATGCCGCGGCGCTTGATGTTGCCGGCGAAGTCCAGGGGCGCCTGGAAGCCGATGTACGCGTAGATGATGCCGCCGCCGAGCACCACGTACAGGGCGGAGAAGTGTCCGGCCTGGCCGCGCAGCTGGTCGGCGCCGCCGGACTGGCCGCTCAGGTACCAGGCGTCGCCCGGCGTGCAGGAGCCGACGGTGTCGGTCGCGGCGAAGGTGAGGCAGACGACGATGAGGAGCGGGACGAGCACCTTGACCACGGTGATGAAGAGGTTGAGCCGTATCAGCCGCCGGGCGGGGAGCAGGTTGAACCCGACCACGACGATCATCAGCACGACGGCGCACAGGGCGCCGGTGAGCGACAGGTCGCCCGCCCGGTGCATGTCGGGGGGCAGCCCGGCGATCTCCGCGCCGGTGTGGCCGCCGCGGAGCAGGGACGGGAACCAGTGGGCGAGGCCGCGCACCATGGCGGCGGCCTCGCTGGCCGGGTTCACGGCGTAGACGATCCACAGGGCCGCTGCCACGACGGTGGCCACGAGCGGTCCCGCGGCCTGGAGCGGGAGGAAGATCAGGCCGCCGGTCTTGGGCGCGGCGATGCCCAGTTCGACCATCACTGCGGCGATCAGCAGCATCACGGCGCCGCCGATCACCCAGGCCCACACGGCGTCCTCGCCCGCCGCCCAGTGGGCCTGCCCCGCGGCGAGCAGCCAGCCGGAGCCGACGACACCGCCGGCCGCGAGTCCCACCAGATCGAGTACGGACAGCCGCCGCCCCTCGTCCACGTCCTGCGCCGAACCTGTCCGGGCATGCATGTGACCCAACTCCCTCCCCCGTCCCTGGAGTTGTAGCTGGCCAGGCTATCCCCGTTGCCGTGCCGAAGGCAGATGAACGGCGCAACGATCCCTGCACGCCATCCGGCGCGTCTCACCCGCTATGCGCCATAAGTCCATATATGCATGGTTCATGACCTTGTTGGTCCTCGCACACTTCGCCGTCGCGCTCTGCGCCGCACCGCTGGTCCGCAGGGCGGGCCCGCGCGCCTTCCTGCTGCTCGCCCTGCCGCCCCTGGCGGCGCTGTGCTGGGCGCTGTCCCGGTGGGGCGAGGTGACGTCGGGGCGGCCGAGCACCGAGACCTGGTCCTGGATCGGGGCGTACGACGTCGAGGCCGCGTTCCGGCTCGACGCGCTGTCCCTGGTGATGGTGCTGCTCGCCGCCGGGATCGGGGCGCTGGTGCTGGTGTACTGCGCCGGTTACTTCCGGCCCGGCACCCGCCAGTTGGGACAGTTCGGCGGCAACCTGCTGGCGTTCGCGGGCGCGATGCTCGGGCTGGTCCTGGCCGACGATCTGATGATCCTCTATCTGTTCTGGGAGTTGACGACCGTCCTGTCGTTCCTGCTCATCGGGTACGACAGCGAGAAGCGCGGCAGCCGCCGCTCGGCGCTCCAGGCGCTGACCGTCACCGCGGCGGGCGGACTCGCGATGTTCGTCGGGTTCCTGATGCTCGGGCAGCTCGCGGGGACGTACCGCATCTCGCGGATCGTCGACGACCCGCCCGCGCCGAGCGCCGCGCTCACCGCGGCCGTGCTGCTGATCCTGTGCGGGGCGCTGGCCAAGTCGGCGGTGTGGCCGCTGAGTCTGTGGCTGCCCAACGCGATGGCCGCGCCGACCCCGGTCAGCGCCTATCTGCACGCGGCGGCGATGGTCAAGGCGGGCGTGTACCTGATCGCGCGGTTCGCGCCGGCCCTCTCGGACGTCACGGGATGGCGGCCGGTGCTGCTGACGCTCGGCACCGCCACGATGCTGCTCGCGGGCTGGCGGGCGCTGCGGCTCAACGACATCAAGATCGTGCTCGCCTACGGCACGGTCAGCCAATTGGGCTTCCTCGTCGTGCTCGCGGGCGCCGGGTCGTACGACACCGCGCTGGCGGCCGTCGCGATGATCCTGGGGCACGCGCTGTTCAAGGCCCCGCTGTTCCTCGTGACCGGCATCGTCGACCATGCGACGGGCACCCGCGATCTGCGGCGCCTTTCCGGCGTGGGGCGGTCGCTGCCGTGGGTGTGCGCGGTCGCCGTGGTGGCCGGCGCGTCGATGGCCGCGCTGCCGCCGCTGCTCGGCTTCGCCGCGAAGGAGGCCGCGTTCGACGCGCTGGCGCACGGCGGTCCCGGAGAGCGGTGGTCGCTCGCCCTGATCGTCGTCGGCTCCGCGCTCACCACCGCGTACACCCTGCGCTTCCTGTGGGGCGCCTTCGCCCGCAAGCCGGGCGTCCCCGACACCCCGGCGCACCGGGTCGGCGCGGGGCTGCTCGCCCCGCCCGCGCTGCTCGCCCTCGGCAGCCTCGTGTTCGGCCCCGGGATCGGCCTCCTGGCCGGGCTCTTCGAGGAGTACGCGCACGCCTACCCGGTGCCGGAGCACCCCTATCACCTCGCGCTGTGGCACGGCTTCGGGCTCGCGCTCGGTCTGTCGGCGCTCGCCTGGGCGGGCGGTGCCGCGCTGTTCGTGGCGCGCGAGCCGGTGGTGCGGCTCGGCCGACGGCTCGCCTGGCCCAAGGCCGACGAGGTGTTCGGCCGGATCGTGCTGGGCCTGGAACGCAGCTCCCTCCAGGTGACGGGCTCCGTGCAGAAGGGCTCGCTGCCCGCGTACGTGGCCACGGTCCTCGCGGTCGTGCTCGCCGGGCTCGTCGCGGTCCTCGCCACCGACCGGCCCTGGTCCGGCACTCCGGCGCCCCGCGTGTGGGACTCCCCCTGGCAGGCCGGAGTCGGCGCGCTGACCTGCGCCTGCGCGCTGATGTGTCTCCTGGTGCAGCGCCGGATGAAGGCCGCCGTGCTCGCCGGCCTCACCGGGTACGGCACGGCGGCGCTGTACATCGTGCAGGGCGCCCCCGACCTCGCGCTCACGCAGTTCGGCGTGGAGACCGTGTCGACGGTGGTGCTCGTGCTCGTCCTGCGCCGCCTTCCGGTCTTCTTCGGCGACAGCCAGAGGATCCGCCGCCGCCTCACGGGCGTGTGGCTCACCCTGGGCAGCGGAGTCGCGGTGGCCTGCGCGGTGTGGCTGGCGGCGGGCGCCCGCACCGCCGAACCGGCCGGGGCCGCGATGACCGAGGAGACCGCGCACCACGGCCTCAAGGACGTCGTCGCGACGATCCTCGTCGACTACCGGGCCTGGGACACGATGGGCGAGTCCGCCGTCCTCGCGGTGGCGGTGCTCGGCGTGACCAGCCTGCTCTACGTGCACCGCAGGCAGGGCCGGTCGGCCACGCCCCCGGCGCGGCTGCCGGGCGGGGTGACGGCGTGGTCGCTGGCCACGTCCCGGCTCCGGGTGCCCGCCAAGTACCGGCAGGGAGCGCCGGAGCGCAGCTGGCTGGTGGCCGGGGACACGCTCGCGCCCGAGCACCGGTCGGTGGTCTTCGAGGTGGTGGCCCGGCTCGTGTTCCATCCGATCCTGATGCTGTCCGTGTACCTGCTGCTGTGCGCGGAGAACCTGCCGGGCGGCGGCTTCGTCGGCGGACTGGTCGCCGGTGTCGCCCTGACCATCCGTTATCTCGCGGGCGGGCGGCACGAACTGGCGGCGGCCGCCCCGGTGCACCCGGGCTTCTTCACCGGGCTCGGGCTCGCCCTGTCCACGGGGGTCGCCCTGGTGGGGCTCACCGACGGGACCGTGCTGCACGCCTTCACCTGGCACGGACACCTCCCGCTGATCGGCGACTGGCACGCGGGCACCGCGGTCCTGTTCGACCTGGGCGTGTATCTGCTGGTGCTCGGCGTGGTGCTCGACGTCGTCCGCGCCCTCGGCGCCAAGATCGACCAGCAGACCGAGTACAGGGCGGGCCTCGCGCTCGCCGGTGAGGAGCGCCGGTGAGTGTCAGTGCGACCCTGCTGGTCTGCGGCATCGTGCTGGTCGCCGCCGGCGGGATGCTGATCCTGACCCGCAGTCTGACGCGGGTGCTGATCGGCATCATCGTGTGCGGCAACGGCATCAACCTCTTCGTCCTCGCCTCGGCCGGGCGGGCGGGCCTGCCCCCGCTGCTGTACCCGGGGGTCGCGCACTCCCGGGTGACCGACCCGCTGCCCCAGGCCATCGTGCTGACCGCCGTCGTGATCACGCTCGCCACCACGGCGTTCGTGCTCGCGATGGCGTACCGCAGCAGCCAGTTGACCGGTTCGGACTTCGTGCCGGACGACATCGCCGACCGGCGCGTGGTGCTGCGCGCCCAGATCGCCGAGGAGCGCCACGAACTGCGGGAGCAGCACCGCGGGGAGGGCAAGCGGGCCTGGCGCGAGGAGCGCCGCGAGCAGCGCCACCGGATCCGCGAGGACCGTGCCTTCCAGGCGCGGGCCCGGGACTCCTCCGGCGACCTGTGGGACGACGTGCTCGGCACCGACCCGGAGGAGTCCCGGTGAACGCTCTCGTTCCGCTGCCCGTCGTCATGCCGCTCACGGTGTGCGGCCTGAGCCTGTTCATCGGGCCCCGGCTGCGCTGGCTGCACCGCGTGATCACCGTCGGGGTGCTCGCCGGGGTCGTCGCCGTCGACCTGGTCCTGCTCGTGGAGTCCGACCGCGTCGGCCCGCTCGTGGTCCACCTCGGCGACTTCGGGCCGCCGCTGGGCGTGACCCTGGTCGCGGACCGGCTGGCCGCGCTGATGCTGACCGTGTCCGGCGCCGTCACCCTGATCGTCCTCGTGTACGCCATGGGCCAGGACATGGCCGACCGCGAGGAGAACGCGCCGCTGGCCGTCTTCCACCCGGCGTACCTGGTGCTGGTCTCCGGGGTGTCGCTCACCTTCCTCGCGGGGGACCTGGTCAATCTCTACGTCGGCTTCGAGATCATGCTGATGGCCAGCTTCGTGCTGCTGACGGTGGGCGCCACCGAGCCGCGCATCCGCGCCGGTTCGACCTATGTCGTGGTCTCGCTCGTCTCTTCCCTGGTCTTCCTCGCCGGGGTGGCCGTGACGTACGCGGCGGCGGGCACCGTGAACTTCGCGCAGCTCGCCGTGCGGATGCCCGAACTGCCGCTCGGCGTGCGGACCATGGCCGAGGTGCTGCTGCTCACCGTGTTCGGGGTGAAGGCCGCCGCGTTCCCCGTCGCGGCCTGGCTGCCCGACTCCTATCCGACGGCGCCCGCGCCGGTGACGGCGGTCTTCGCGGGCCTGCTCACCAAGGTCGGCGTGTATTCGATGATCCGCGCCGAGACGCTGCTGTTCCCCGGGAACCGGCTGTCGGCCGTCCTGATGGCGGTGGCGTTCGCGTCGATGGTCATCGGCATCGTCGGCGCGGTCGCCCAGACCGACCTGAAGCGGCTGCTGTCCTTCACCCTGGTCAGCCACATCGGCTTCATGCTGTTCGGGCTCGCGCTCGGCAGCCGGGGCGGCATCGGCGGCGCGATCGTGTACACGGCCCACCACATCACCGTGCAGACGACGCTGTTCCTCGCGGCCGGTCTGCTGGAGAAGCGGTACGGGACCACGGAGCTGACCCGGCTCGGCGGCACCGCGAGAACGGCCCCGCTGCTGGCCGCCCTCTGGTTCGTGCCCGCGATGAACCTCGCCGGGATCCCGCCGCTGTCCGGCTTCATCGGCAAGCTGGGGCTGATGCGGGCGGGCGCGGCGGACGGCGGCGCCTGGGCGTACGTCCTGCTCGCCGGTGCGGCGGTGACGAGCCTGCTCACGCTGTACGTGATGGTGAAGGTCTGGAACCTGGCGTTCTGGCGGGCGCCCGCGGTGACCGAACTCCCGGCGGAGGGCGATGTCCTGGAGGAGAGCGACGATCCCGATTCCGCGCCCGAGGAGGGCTCGGGGCCGGTGACGACGACCGTCGTGCGCGCCACCGCCCGGATTCCGCGGGTGATGACGGCGGCGACCGCCGCGGCCGTCGCCCTCGGTCTCGCCTACACCGTCCTGGCCACCCCGCTCACCGGCCTGGCCGACCGCTCGGCCGCCGAACTCCTCGCCCGTACCCCCTACGTCAAGGCGGTGCTCGGACCGTGAACTCCCCTGCCCTGGCGGCGCGTCGGCGCCGTCTCGACTGGCCGCTCATCGCCTGGCTGACCGTCATCTGGATGCTGCTGTGGTCCGGGCTGACCTGGGGCAACCTGATCAGCGGCGTCGTCGTCGCGGTCATCCTGTGCCTGGCGTTCCCGCTGCCGGCCGTCGATCTCGATCTGCGGCTGCGCCCGCGCGGCATCCTGCGGCTCGCCGGATATCTGCTGATCGACATGGTGACCTCCAGCGTCGTCGTGACCCGGCACGCCCTGTCGGGGAGGCAGCGTCCGGCCGCGGTGCTGCGGGTGCCGCTGCGCTGCCGTACGGACCTGATGATCGCGGCGACGGCCGTCGCCGTCTCCAGCGTGCCGGGCGGCGCCCTGGTCGAGGTCAACGCCGCGACGGCCACCCTGTACCTGCATGTGAGCGACGCCGACGACCCCGCGACGGCGCCCCGCGCGCGCCGGGACGTCTGGCGTCTGGAGGCCCTGGTCGTGCGGGCCTTCGGCACCCGTGAGGAGATCGCGCGGATCGCGGCGGACCCCGACCCGTCCGTCACCACCGGAAAGGAGAGCGGCTCGTGAGGCTGGCCGACGACATCCTGCTCAACGGCGCCCTGACGCTGATCATCCTGGCGGGTGTGCTGCTGCTGATCCGCATCTGGCGCGGCCCCTCGATGCTGGACCGGGCCGTCGCCGTCGACGTGGCCGCCGTGCTGATCATCGCCGGGATCGGGGTGGACGCGGCGATGACCCGGACCCGCTACTACCTGTCGATCATGCTGGTGCTCGCCTTCCTCGGCTTCACCAGCTCGGTCGGCATCGCCCGGTTCATCGCCTCGCGCGACCGGGCCGGGACCAAGGAGCGTCCGTGAACGCCTGGCAGCAAGCGGCCGACCTGGCCGGATCCGTCCTGCTCTTCCTCGGCGCCGCGGTCTGCCTGTTCGGCGTCATCGGCATGCTCCGGCTGCCCGACGTCCTCACGCGCAGCGCCACCGCGACCAACCCGCAGACCTTCGGCATGCTGCTGCTCCTGGCCGGTCTCGCGCTGCGGCTGCGCTCCGGAGTCGACCTCGGCACGCTCGCCCTCGTCGCCTTCTTCCAGCTCCTGACCAGCGCCGTGGCCGCCCATCTGGTCGCCCGGGCCGCCTATCGCACCGGCCAGACGGGCGACTGCGCGCTCCTCTACGACGAGCTGAGCGCGCCGGAGTCGGGGCGGCCGCCGCGTACGGACACCGCGCCGTAACCCGTCGCGCACCCGCGCGAAACGCGAGCGGAGCACCCTGCCGGGAGTGGTATACCGCCGACGCCTCCGGCGCGGCGGCCCCTCCCCGCACAGGAGTTGACTCGCGTGATCGACCGCAGTGAGGCCACCCGCCGGATCCTGGCCGCGAAGGAGGCCGCGGGGCTCTCCTTCGCGGAGATCGCCGCGGCGGCCGGCGCCCACGAGGTGTGGGTGGCGTCCGCGCTGCTCGGCCAGAACACCATGAACGGCGCCCAGGCGGAGGCCACCGGCAAGGTGCTCGGCCTCGACGAGGAGACCGTGGCCGCGCTCACCCGGGACGCCGTACGCGGCAGCCTGGGCCAGGCCGTGCCGACCGACCCCCTGATCTACCGCCTCTACGAGATCGTCCAGGTCTACGGCACCACGATGAAGGCGGTCATCGAGGAGAAGTTCGGCTCCGGCATCATGTCGGCGATCGACTTCTCCATGGACATTCAGCGGAAGCCCGACCCGAAGGGCGACCGGGTCGTGGTCACGCTCGACGGCAAGTTCCTGCCGTACCGCACCTGGTGACCGTCCGGGGCCCGCTCTAGCGCTTGATCTCCTTGATCTTCAGCATGCGCGTGATGACCTTGTCGAGCTCGGCGTCGTCGAAGACCTTCTTCCAGTCGTCGCGGACGATCGACTCGCGGCCGTAGTCCATGGCGATGAGGCAGGCGTCGGAGAACGGGTTGGAGCCCTTGAGGGTGTTGGCGAGGGCGACCTGGGTGTGGCCGAGGAGCATCGCGCGGGCCGCCTTCTCGGGGACGCCGACGGTGTGCACGGTCTCGTGCAGGGCCTCGGTGAGCAGCGCGCCGACCATGCAGGCGATGGTCTCGACGAGCGTCGGCTCCAGGACGGCGAGCTGCTTGACGGTCACCCAGTGGACGTCGACCACGGGCGCGTACATGACGCGGATGACGGAGTCGGCCAGCGCCTGCTTGTCGGCGTCGCCGCCCTCGTACGCGGCGACGACCTCCTGCGGGGCGGCGATGCCGCCGAAGGTGTCCTGCCACTCCTCCTTGGTGGTGCGCTCCAGGAAGACGGACGGGTGGCAGGGGTGGGCGCAGGCGTAGTGCACGTCGTCGCGGGCGAAGAGCAGGCCCGCGTAGGCGGCGGCCGGGTCGAGGGTGAGGACGACGGCGCCCGGCTTCATCAGCGGCACCAGCTGCTCGGAGACGGTGCCGAGGACGATGTCGGGGACCGCGAGGATCACGACGTCGGCCTCCTTGGCCGCGGCGTCGGAGTCGGTCAGTTCGCGGCCGAGGGAGCGGATCAGTTCCTGCCCCTTCTCGGAGGCCTCGCTGAAGAGGACCCGGAAGTCGCTCTCCACCAGGTTGTTGGAGACCCGCTGGCCCATCTTGCCGGCGGCCCCGATGACGGCGACGGTCTTGTTCTCGGTGGCCATGGTCATGCGCTCCTCAGGAGGGTGGTGATGCTGGTGTGCGTCCACTGGTGTTCGAGCCGGGCGGTGGCTTCGAAGCCCTCGTCCTGCCACGGGAGCCAGTGCTCCACGATCTGGTTGATGCCGCGCTCGTGCGGCCGGACCGCCGCGACCATGGCGGCGTGGTCCAGGAGGCCGGTGCCCAGCGGGCAGCCGGCGTAGGTGAAGCCGACCCAGCCGTCGCGGCGGCTGAAGGCGAAGTCCTTGACGTGGATGTTCACGGTGTGCGCGGCGGTGGCCGCGACGACGTCCGCCGGGCGTTCCAGGCGGGCGACGCTGTTGCCGGGGTCGAGGACGATGCCGAGGTGGGGGTCGTCGACGCCGCGGACGATCGCCGTCAGGTCGTCGGTGGCGATCTGCTCGTACGTCTCCAGGCCGAGGGTGACCCCGGCCGCCGCGTACTTCGGCACGGCCGCACCGAGCAGGGCCACGGCCTCGTCGACGGTCGGCCGCAGGGCCGGCGTGTGCGTCATGGAGCGGACCAGGGTCACGCCCAGCTCGCCCGCCATGTCGAGGTACGTGAGCAGGTGCTCGGGGGCGATGCCGCGGGTGCCGAGTTCCAGGGTGAGGCCGAGGTCGCGGGCGGCGTCCCTGACGTCGGCGAGGCGCGCGGCGTCGTAGCTCTCGATGGCCGGGTAGTCGCAGATCTGGAAGACCTGGCCGCCCAGTTCCTTGGTGTCGACGAGCATGTCCAGGAGCGACAGCGGCTTGGGCGCGCGCTCGGAGATCCGCCAGAAGTACGCGTAGGTGCTGATGCCGTAGGCCATCACGCCACCGCCGCGGGGGACTTCATGGCCTCGATCTCGTCGAGGATCTGCCCGACGGCCGCCGGGTCGTGGGCGAAGCGGCCCAGGAAGAGTCCGCCGGTGGAGTCGCCGAGCCGGGTGAGCAGGCCGGGGCCCGCGCTGCCGCCGTAGATCACGGTCGAACCGGCGTGCTGCGGGCGGGAGTCGAGCCAGTCGCGCAGCGCGCCGCAGACGGTCGTGATGTGGTCGGGCGAGGCGGGTTCCGGGGCGCCGATGGCCCACTGGGGCTCGTAGGCGAGGACGACGCCGCCGTGCAGGCCGTACAGGAGGCGGGCGGCCTCGGCGACGGTGCGGCGGGCGGCCTCGGCGGGGTCGACGGGGTCGAGTTCGCCGACGCACAGCACGGGGGTGAGCCGGTTGCGCAGCGCGGCCGCGGTCTTGGCGGCGACCACGGTGTCGCCCTCGCCGTACAGGCGGCGGCGCTCGGCGTGGCCGACCTCGGCGTAGCGGCAGCCGATCTCCCACAGGTAGGAGCCGGAGACCTCGCCGGTGTACGCGCCGGCGTCCTCGGTGGCGATGTCCTGGGCGCCGACGGCGACGGCGCTGCGCGCCAGGATGCCGGCCACGGGCACGATCGCCGGGAAGGCGGGGAGCACGAAGAGGCGGGCGGCGCCGCTGGTGACGGCAGGGTGCTCGTCGGCGAGTTCGACGGTCTTGCGCGCCCAGTTGAGGGTGTCGTGGTGGCCGAAGTACATCTTCAGGCTCACCCCGAGCAGGACGGGGGGTGTCATCACGCGGCCTCGGACTCGCTCTCGTAGTCCACCATCAGCTGGACCTTCGCGGCGGACGGCGAGGTCTCGTCGAAGCGGTAGGTGAGCCATTCGGCGGCGAGGCGGCGGGCCAGTTCCAGGCCGACGACGCGCTGCCCGAAGGTCAGCACCTGGGCGTTGTTGGAGAGGACCGCGCGCTCCACGGAGAAGGAGTCGTGGGCGGTGACGGCGCGGATGCCCTTGACCTTGTTGGCGGCGATGGCGACGCCGAGGCCGGTGCCGCACACGAGCAGCGCCCGGTCGGCCTCGCCGCGGGCCACGAGTTCGGCGGCCGCGATGGCGATCTCGGGGTAGGCGGTGTGCCCGTCGGCGTCCACGCCCACGTCGGTGACGGAGGCGACGAGGCCGCTGGCCTCGAAGTCCCGCTTGAGGGCTTCCTTGTACTGGAGTCCGGCGTCGTCGCAGCCGACGACGATCCGCAGCTTGTCGCTCATCTCTCGGTTCCTTAGGGGGAGTTACGGGCGGGGGGCGAGCGCGCCGTGCACGGCGCGGACGATCAGGGCGAGGGAGTGGGCGCCCGCGTCGGGCGTGCCGAGGGACTTCTCGGCGTGCGGGCGGGCGCGGCCCATGCGGGGCAGCAGCTGCGCGGTGTCGCGGGCGGCCCGCTCGGCGGCGGTGGCCGCGGTGTCCCAGGCGGCGGTCAACTCCACGTCGGCCGCGATCTGTTGGCCGAGGGTCTCGGCGAACGGGACGAGGACGTCGACCATGGTCTTGTCGCCGACCTCGGCGCCGCCGGTCTCGCGGACGCCGTCCGACGCCGCGAGGACTCCGTGGGCGACGGTCGCCGGGGTCGGCCGTTCGGTGTCGCCGAGCGTGTCGGCGAGGGCGCGCAGGACGATGCCCCACAGCGCGCCGGAGGTGCCGCCCGCCTTGTCGGCCCAGGCGTCCCCGGCGGCGGTCAGCAGGGAACCGGCGCCCGCGCCCGCGGCCCACGCGTGCTCGGCGGCGGCGTGGGCGGCGGTGGAGCCGCGCTGCATGCCGATGCCGTGGTCGCCGTCGCCGGCGACGGCGTCGATGCGACCGAGTTCGTCGGCGTGGGTGTCGACGGTGTCCTTGATGCGGCGCAGCGCGTCGAGCGCGGTGGCCGCGGTGGCGCGGGAGGCCTCGGTCGCCTCGTAGGGCCGCTCGTCCCGCGCCGTGTCGTCCGGCTCCTCGTCGGCGAGGGCGGTCTCGGGGACCGCGCCCTTGCGGAAGGCGGGGGTGTCGGCGGGCGCGGTCCACAGGGCTTCGAGGTCGCCGTCGAGCCAGGTCAGGGTGAGGGAGACGCCCGCCATGTCGAAGCTGGTGACGAGTTCGCCGACCTCGGGGTCGACGATCGTGACCCCGGCCCCGGTGAGCAGCTGCGCCACGCGGCGGTAGACGACGAAGAGCTCCTCGTACTTGACCGAGCCGAGGCCGTTGAGGATGACGGCGGCGCGCTGTCCGCGCGGGTCGGTGACGTCCGCGGGCAGCTCCTTCAGGAGGGCGGAGACGAGGAGGTCGGCTGCCTCGTCGGCGGTGGGCACGGCCTCCTCGCCGATGCCGGGCTCGCCGTGGATGCCGAGGCCGACGGCCGTGCGGCCCTCGGGGACGGTGAACAGCGGGTGGTCGGCGCCCGGCAGGGTGCAGCCGGAGAAGGCGATGCCGAAGGAGCGGGTACGGGCGTTGGCGCGCTCGGCGGCCTCCGCCACTTCCGCGAGCGGGCGGCCCTGTTCGGCGGCGGCGGCCGCGGCCTTGAAGACGGGCAGGTCGCCCGCGATGCCACGGCGCTTGTGGGACTCGGCGGGGGCGGCGCTGGATATGTCGTCGGTGACGGCGAAGGTGCGGGTGGGTATGCCGTCGGCGGTCAGGCTCCGGGCGGCCTGTCCGAAGTGCAGGACGTCGCCCGCGTAGTTGCCGAAGAGGAGCAGGACGCCGCCGTCGGCCTGGGCGGCCCGGGCGACCGTGGCGATCTGCTGGGCGGACGGCGAGGCGAAGACGTTGCCGACGGCGGCGCCGTGGGCGAGCCCCTGGCCGACCAGGCCGGAGAAGGCCGGGTAGTGGCCGGAGCCGCCGCCGATGACGACGGCGACCTGGCCCGGCGTCTTCGCGGTGGCGCGCACCACGCCGCCCCGGACGGGGCGCACCCAGCGGCGGTGGGCGGCGGCGAAACCTTCGAGGGCCTCGTCGGCGAAGGCTGCGGGGTCGTTGTAGAGGCGGGTCATCGCAGGAGGTCCTTCTCGGTGGTGGTGCGCGTGCGGGAGGCGAGCCGGATCATCAGCGCGGCGGAGAGCAGCATCAGGGCGCCCACCAGGTAGAGGGGCACGTAGTAGGCGCCGGTCCAGTCCTTGAGCCAGCCGGTGATGTAGCTGGCGGCGAAGCCGGCGACGTTGCCCGCCGTGTTGATCAGGGCGATGCCCGCTGCGGCGGCGGCCCCGGTCAGGAAGCGGGAGGGCACGGCCCAGAACACCGGAAGGGCGGCGAAGATCGAGCAGGCGGTGACGGTGATGACGGCGACGGTCGCGGTCGGCGAGCCCATGTACAGGGCGAGCGGGATCGAGAGGCCGCCGACGATCGCCGGGGCGGCGACGTGCCAGGTGCGGGTGCCGTGGCGGGTGGCGTGGCGGGACCAGAAGTAGAGGACGACGGCTGCGGGCAGGTACGGGATCGCGGTGATCCACGCCTTGTCCATCACACTGAACGTGGTGTCGTACTGCTCCTGGAAGCCGTTGATGATCGTCGGCAGGAAGAACGCGAGCGCGTACAGGCCGTAGACGAAGCCGAAGTAGACGAGGGCGAGGGTCCACACCCGGCTGTTGGTGAAGGCGGCCTTCAGGTCGCCCTTGGCGTGGGCGGCGTCGTGGCCGGTCTTGCCGGAGTTCTCGGCGGCGAGCTCGGCGGTGAGCCAGTCCTTCTCCTCGGTGCTGAGCCACTTCGCGTCGGCGGGCCGGTCGATCAGGTAGAACCAGGCGATGACGCCGAGCAGGATCGCCGGGATGGACACGAAGAGGAACATCACGCGCCAGCCCTCGAGGCCGAAGAGGCCGTGGTGGCCGATCAGCCAGCCCGCGAGCGGGGCGCCGAAGACCGTGGTCAGCGGCTGGGCGAGGTAGAAGAGGCCGAGGATCTTGGTGCGGTGGCGGCTGGGCACCCACTGACTGAGGAAGAGGATGGCGCCGGGGAAGAACCCGGCCTCCGCGACACCGAGCAGGAAGCGCAGCGTGTAGAGCTCGCCGCTGCTGTTCACCCAGGTGAACAGGAGCGAGACGATGCCCCAGGTCACCATGATCCGGGCGAGCCAGCGGCGGGCGCCGAAGCGGTGCAGGGCCATGTTGCTCGGGATCTCGAGCACGATGTAGCCGATGAAGAAGACCCCGGAGGCGAAGCCGAACTGGGCGGCGGTGAGCGCCAGGTCGTCGCCCATTCCGTTGGGTTCCGCGAACGACACGGCCGTCCGGTCCAGGTAGTTCACGAAGAACATCAGGGCCACGAAGGGCACGAGACGGATCGAGATCTTCCTGATGGCCGACGTCTCGACGGCTGATCGCGACTCCGGCACGGGTGGCGCGGTGCTGGCAGGCATGGCGGCTCCTCGACTCTCCGGACAACTCTGTCCGGACTGGCGGCACTCTCGGCGCCCGGGACACGTCAGCAGGGGCTGACCCCACCCGGTGGGCCGATCCGCTCGTCACGCTATGCCCGATTCTCAAATTGGTCACCAATTTACCAATGTGGTGAGCGTCGCACTTGTCCGTCGTGGTTGAACCCTTGACAAAGGGGGTGCGCCGGTCGCAGTATGCGGGCGGGAGCCGGTCCCGGCGGGGTGTCTGGTCTACTGGTGACCGTGACCAGCCAGCCCTCCTCCCCCGCCTCAGAACCCCAGCCGGACCTCGCCCGGCTCCTGCGCCCCGTGGTGCGGGAGTCCTCGGTGAGCGAGGTCGCCAAGCGGCTGCTCGACCACCTCTCGGCGGGCAACATCAGGCCGGGCACCCGGCTGCCGGCCGAACGCCAGCTCGCCGAGGCGCTCGGCGTGGCGCGTTCCAGCGTGCGCGGGGCGCTGTCGGCGCTCGACGTGCTCGGCATCGTCGAGATCCGGCCGGGTTCGGGGTCGTACGTGCGCGAGGGCACCTCGGAGTTCCTGCCGCGCGCGATCAACTGGGGCCTGATGCTGGGGCAGCGGCGCACCCAGGACCTGGTCGAGGTGCGCACCTACATGGAGGGGGTCTCGGCGCGGCTCGCCGCCGAGCGGGCCACCGACGAGGACGTGGCGCGCCTGGAGGAGCACCTGCGGCACATGCGCGAGGCGGGCGGGGACGTCAGGGCGTTCGTCGACGCCGACATCGCCTTCCACCTGGAGTGCGCGAACATCGCGCGCAACACGGTGCTGAGCGACATCCTGCACAGCATCCGGGCGCTGCTCCAGGTCTGGATGGAGCGGGTCAACGACATCGAGGGCACCGTCACCGGCACCCTCTGCGAGCACGACGCCGTGCTGGAAGCCATCCGGTCGCGCGACCCCGAGGCCGCGGACCGGGCGATGGCCGAGCACATGCGGATGGCGAGCGAGCGACTGCAGACGTCGATCGGCGACCCCGCCTGACGCCTGTCCCGGCGCGTCCGGCGAGGCCGTCGACGACCGGTGCTCGCGGGCCGCGGGCCCGCTCTCAGAAGGAGTCGCCGTACCAGTAGGCGGCGCCGGGCGCGGCCAGGGTGCGTTCCACCGTGCGGGCCGGAGTGAGCAGCGGGCGGTACATGCCCGTCGTGTCGGTGCCCCGCGTCACGGCGTCGGCCCGCAGCAGCCGGGGCAGGGCGCGCTCGGCGCCGGGCGAGGACGGGAGCCGGGTGCGGGCCCGGACGGCTCCGGCGGCGCGGGCGCGGACGGCCAGTCCCGCGTACAGGGTGCCCAGGCAGTCGTCGTCGGCGACGGCCGCTTCCAGTACCTCCGCCGTCCCGTCGGCGATCCGGGCGACGAGCCAGCCACGCGGTCCGCCCGCGCCGTCCTCGGTCACCAGGTGCAGGGTGTCGCGGCCGTACCAGGCGGGCACCCGCACCCGCCAGTCCTCGGCCGAGCGCACCGAGCCGAGCGGGCGGTGGGCGTTGTGCTCGCTCTGGAGACGGGCCAGCCGGGCGCGGTCGCCGGGACGTGCCTCGCGTACGTCGCCGGGGGCTTCCCGGGCGGCGGCGAGCGGCCCCTCGGCGTACGGGCGTGCGAACGTTCGCCAGCCCGAACCCTCGTAGACACCGGGGGTGCCGGTGAACAGCAGGGACCAGCCGCAGCCCTCCCTGGTCATGGTCGCCGTCGCCTCGGCGAGCAGGGCGCGGACCAGTCCCCTGCCCCGCGCCTCCGGCCGGGTGGCGACACTGCCGATGCCGCCGATCCGGTGCGGGGCGCCGTGGGCGTCGCGCACCGTGCGGGGGACGTACACGACGACGGCGTCGAGGGTCCCGTCGTCCCCGGCGGCGACGAACGTGCGGTGGTGGCGGCCGTCGTCGAGGGCGTACAGCGCGGGCAGGTGCGGGGCGTCGCCGAAGCAGCGGGACCACAGCGCGTACAGGGCGGGTTCGTCGGCCGCCGTGGCGGTGCGGATCACAGGAGGAGGTTTCCTTCGGTGCGCACGTGGTCGCCGTCCTTCGGCAGGGCGCTGCGGGTGGTGCCCCGCTCGACGCACGCGGTGTGCAGGACGTCGGCGCAGGCGGCGGGTTCCAGGTGGAGGCGGCCGCCGGTGAAGCGGCAGCCGGTGGCGGCGTAGTGGTTGGTGCCGTCGGTGATCCGGACGTGGGCGGTGGCCGCGTCGTCCGTGCTGGAGGCGGCGCCGGTGAGCTGCCAGGTGGCGGTGCCGGAGCCGCCGGTGGCGCGGCCGAGGAGCGCCTTCGCCTTGTTGGTGCCGGTGAGGCGGGCGCCGCCGGTGAGCTGGAGATGCTGGTCGCGCACGGCGCTCAGCTCGATCCCCGTGTCGGTGAACGTCCCGCCGTCGACGACGACTTGGGCCGATCCCACCGAGAGCGGCGCGGCGTCGGGGGCGCCCTCGACGGTGCAGTCGGTGAAGGTGACGGGGCCCGCGCCGCGCAGGACGAGTCCGTCGGCCTTCTGGATCACGCAGCGCACGAAGTGCACGGATGCGGTCACGGGGGTCTGGACGAGGACGGTGCCCGCGGGCGGGGCGAAGACGCAGTCGCTGATGACGGTGGGCCGCGTGGAGCGGGCCGAGCGCTGGGCGACGGCGAAGGTCTTCGCGGTGCAGCCGCGCAGTTGCGCGCCGTCGGCGTTGACGGTGAGGGTGCCCGCCTGGTCGAAGGTGGGGCGGGCGATGACGGTGACGTCCTCCAGGGTCAGGTCGGTGATCTTCGTGTTGGCGGTGAACCAGGAGCAGGTGTGCCGTCGTACGGTGATGCGCTTGGCCGAGATCCCCCACTGGGCGCCGGAGTTGGCGATGTCCATCAGTCCGGAGTTGCCGTCGAAGAGGAGGTCGTGCTCGTACTGGCCGTGGGTGGTGAAGGGGTTGCCGCCCGCGTCGTCGCCGTCTCCGTGGCAATTGACGACGGTGCAATAGGCCGATGCCGTCAGGTCGTTGAGGTGCCGTACGTTGCTGGTGGTGCAGTCGGCGACCCGGCCGTAGAGGCAGTAGATCTGCTGGGTGAGATAGCCGGCGCCGCCGTATTCGACGGTCGGCGGGTTCTTCAGGGAGCACTGTTCGGTACGGAACCGGGTGCACCAGCGCCGCATGATCACCGGCCAGAAGGAGCCGGTGGCGTGGATGCCGGAGACGTCGCAGTCCACCGCGTACTCGTAGGAGACGGGGTGCGATCCGGTGTACTCGTCGTCGCCCGCGCCCTCGAAGACGAGGTTGCGCACATGGGTGGCGCGGACGGGTTCGATCCGGGTCCAGGTGAGGGTGCGGCCCTCGGCGAGCGGCCAGCCGTTGAGGTATCCGACGCGGATGTGGGTGGCGTCGACGATCTCGGTGATCTCGACGAGCTTCTGCAGTTCCCGCTCGTCGCGCCCGCCGCCCGCCACCGGGGCGACCTGTACCGCCCACCACTGGCCGACCGCGAAGGCGGCCGAGTCCGGCACGGGAAAGGTGTCGGTCAGCTCGATGACCTCGGCGGGCAGTGCGTAGGTGTGGGTGGTGTCGGTGGGGGTGCCGCGGAAGGCGAGGACGGCGCCGAAGGGGTTGTCGTGGGTGTTGGCCTCGATGCCGGTGGTGAGCATGCGGTGGCCGTGGAAGTCGAGCTCGATGCGGGAGCGGTGCCACAGGTGGCGTTTGGTGAAGAGGAGGTCGGTGTGGGCCTCGATACGGTGGACGGCCGGGTCGTCGACCATGGCGTCCAGCGCGGCATCGGCAGGGGTCTTGGCGTCGAAGTGACCGAAGGTGCGGAAGTCGACGACTCCGGTGTGCAGTTGACGCCACCGGCCCCGGGTGGCCTTCTTCGCGGGGGCGATGACGGTGCCGCCGTTGTGGTCGGCCGTCGAGTCGGCGTCCCAGTGGACGGCCATGCCGCCGCCGTCACCGGGCTCGCGGTAACCGGCGACGATGACCACCGCCCCGTCCCGGACTCCCTTCACCGTACGCAACGCGGCGACGCTGTCGACGTGACCGACATCCTCGCGGGACGCCGCGTGCGCCGTGCCGGAGCCGGCGGCCAGGACGCCCACTCCGGTCAGTCCGGACAGCAGCAGGGCCCGTCTGCGTGACTCGTCCATCGGGACGTCACTCCTCAGATGTCGTGGGACTGGCTTGGGACGTAAGGGAGTTGCGGTAGGGCGGCATGAACCGCATCCGGGGCATCTGGTCGGCGAGGACCCCGCCGTCGACGACGATCCGGGCGCCGGTCACGTACGCGCCCGCGTCGGAGGCGAGCAGCAGCAGCGCCCCGACGCAGTCGTCGGGCTGGGCGTAGTGGCCGAGCGGGATGCGCTCGCGGTAGGCGGCCTCGAACGCCTCGCGGTCGAAGGGGAACTCCCCGTCGATCGGCGTCTCGACCATGCCGGGCGCGAGGGTGTTCGCGGTGATGCCGTGCGGGGCCAGCTCCACCGCGTACGTCTCGGTGAGCAGCTGCGCCGCCGCCTTGGACGCGTTGTAGTGGGCCAGGCCCGCCTCCGCGACCAGGGCGTTCTTCGAGGTGATGGTGATGACGCGGCCCCGGACGCCGTCCGCGACCATGTGCTCGGTGACGCGCTGGGTGAGGAAGAAGACGGCGTCCACGTTCACCCGCATCACGGCCGCCCAGCTCGCCGGGGTGATCTCGCCGACATGTTCCAGGGCCGCCGTGCCCGCGTTGTTGACGAGGATGTGCAGCGGGCCGCAGTCGGCGCGGACGGTGTCGGTGAAGCCGGCCAGTTCCTCGGTGCGGGCCAGGTCCTGGCCGTAGCACCAGGCGCGGCGGCCCAGTTGCTCGACGGCGGCGGCCGTGGTGGCGATGCCGTCGGCGTCCGGCAGGTCGACGAGGACGAGGTCCGCGCCGGCCTCGGCGAGGCCGACGGCGAAGGCGCGGCCGAGGCCCCGGGCCGCACCGGTCACCAGCGCGGTGCGGCCCGTCAGGTCGAAGCGGTCGACACCGCGCGCCCCGGCGCTCACGACAGCCCCAGGAGGTCGAGCGAGGGGCGCTCGATGATGGCCTCCACCGCGTCCGCGTCGAGCGGCGGAAGGCCGGGGATGCCGGGGATCGCGGCGATCTCCCGCAGCCCCTTCACCGAGTCGTCGACCGTGGTGAACGGGTAGTCGCTGCCGAACAGCAGCTTGTGCAGGACGCCGTAGTCCTGGGCGAGCCGGAGGCTGTGCCAGAGCTGGAACGGCCGGTAGTGCAGGGCGCTGACGTCCGCGTACACGTGCGGGTGCTTGCGGATGACGGCGATGCACTCGCCCTCGAAGGGATGACCCAAGTGCGCCAGGACCATGCGGAGTTCGGGGTGGCGGATGGCGACCGCGTCGAGGTGGCGGGGCATCGCGTACTCCAGCGGCGCCGCCGACACGAAGGTGGTGCCGGTGTGCACGAGGAGCGGCAGGCCGTGCCGTTCGGCGTACGCGTACAGCTCGTCGTACTCCTCGGCGGCCGGGTCGAAGCCCGCGTACATCGGCATGAGTTTGATGCCGCGCAGGCCCAGCTCCTGGTGTCCGTAGCGGAGTTCGTCCTGCCAGCCGGGCTGGGTGGGGTCGAGGGCGAGATAGCCGATGAGGCGGTCGGGGCGCTCTGCGACGTAGGCGGCGACGGCCTTGTCGTCGACCCACAGGCCGCTGCGGCGGGCCTTGCCGCCGACGACGATCGTGCGGGTGTCGGCGGGCGAACTGGCCGCGTACTCCTCCCACTTGACGGTGAGGTCGACCTCGCCCTCGTGGGCGCGGGCGGAGTCGGAGGCGAACGGGTCGGTGAAGTCGTGGCTGTGCCGGAACAGATGGGAGTGGACGTCGACGATCATGTCCGGTTCCTCTTCTCCCAGCCCTCGGCGAACATGTTCCAGAAGCGGTGGGTCGGCGGGTGCTCCTCGAAGACCTCGTCGACGAGTTCGACGCCGAGGCCGGGTGCGGTCGGCAGGTCGATGTGTCCGTCGGCGGCGAGCGGCAGGGTGCCCTCGAGGGCCTGGAAGACGTAGTCCTCCAGGAGGCCGTCGAAGGTCTCCAGGATCTTGAAGTTGGGGATGCCGAGCGCGGCGTGCACCGAAACCGTGGTGCACAGGGGTGAGTTGGAGTTGTGCGGGGCGACGAGCATGCCGTGCGTGTCGGCGATCGCGGCCAGCTTGCGGACCTCGGTGAAGCCGCCGGCCATCGACAGGTCGGGCTGGATGATGTCGACGGCCTCGGTCGCGAAGAGCTGCTTGTACTCGTAGCGGTTGTGGAAGTGCTCGCCGCCGGAGATCGGGAACGGCGCCCGCTGCCGCAGCTCGGCGTACCGCTCGATGTGGGTCCAGGGCAGCGGCTCCTCGAACCAGCCGATGTCGTACGGCTCCAGCTCGCGCAGCAGCCGGGACGCGGTCGGCATGGCGAACCGGGCGTGGCCCTCGATGAAGAGGTCGATGTCGGGTCCGACGGCCTCGCGGACGGCGGCGACGAGGTCGACGGAGCGGCGCAGTTCGGCGCGCTCCAGCTCGTGCAGGCCGGGACCGAACGGGTCGAACTTCAGGGCGGTGAAGCCCTTTTCGAGGATGGCGCGGGCCTTCGCGGCGAAGACCTCGGGGTCGCGTTCGCCGTTGTACCAGCCGTTGGCGTAGACGCGGACGCGGTCGCGGCAGGCGCCGCCGGTGAGCCGGTAGGCGGGCACGCCGAGGGCCTTGCCCATCAGGTCGTACATGGCCTGGTCGAGGCCGGACAGGGCGATGCCGCCCATGTCGCCGCCGCGCAGGAAGTCGCCCTGGTAGAGGCGGAGCCAGACCTCCTCGATGTCGAAGGGGTCGGCGCCGATGAGGTGGCGGCGAGCGAGGGACTCGGTGAGGGCGCAGACCTCCTGGCCCCGGTAGGGGTGGGTGATCTCGCCGATGCCGGACAGGCCCTCGTCGGTGTGCACGCGGACGTAGCCGAAGTCGCGCCAGGCGGTGCCGAGCATGAGGGTCTCGACGCGGGTGATGCGTCCTGCGGGGCCCGCGGGCCGGGTCGTGTTCACAGTGAGCATCAGCGGACCGCCCCACCCATCGTCGAAGCGTTCTCCAGGTCGCGCGCGCCGCCCTCGGCGAGGACGGCCTTGACTGCGGCCTCGGTGCCCTCGATCAGCCGCTCGACATCGGCGTCGGTGTGGGCGTAACTGATGTGGCTGCGCTTGAGGTTGAGGGGCAGCTCGAACAGGCCGTGGTCGAGGAGCTTGCGGCGGTAGCCGACGAACAGCGACGCGTCGTTGGCGAGCAGGTCGTCGTAGGTGCGCGGGGTGTCGGGGCCCGGCATGAAGTACGAGACGAAGACGGAGCCGTACCCGGTGACGACGGCGGGGACGCCCAGCCGCTCGTACAGCGCGGCGAGTTCGGTGCGGATCCGGTTGCCGAGGCGGTACACGTGGGCGTGGACCGGCTCCTCGCGCAGTTTGCGCAGGGTGGCGAGGGCGGCGGCGACCACGGACGGGTGGCCGTTGTAGGTGCCGGCGAAGAAGGCGGGGGCGCCGGGCCGGGTGGAGAAGAGGTCCATCAGGTCGGCCCGCCCGCCGATCGCGCCGACCGGGGCGCCGTTGGCGATGGCCTTGCCGAGGGTGGTGAGGTCGGGGGTGACACCGCAGATGGACTGCCAGCCGCCGAGGTCGTGTCGGAAGCCCGTGATGACCTCGTCGAAGATCAGGACGCTGCCGGCCTTCGTGGTCTCCTCGCGCAGGGTGGTGAGGAACTCCTGGTACGGCAGGAGGGCGCCGACGTTGTGCGGGACGGGCTCGACGATGACGGCGGCGATGTCGTGGCCGTGCTCGGCGAAGGCGCGGCGCACGGCCTCGCTGTCGTTGAACGGCAGGACGAGGGTGGCGTCGAGGACCTCGGGCAGGATGCCCGTGGAGATCGGGTCGTGGGAGCCGACCTTCTCCGGCGCCGAGATGACGTTGAGACTGACGGCGTCGTGCCAGCCGTGGTAGCAGCCCTGGAACTTGACGACGAGACGGCGGCAGGTGGCGGCGCGCGAGACGCGCAGCGCGTGGAACGTGGCCTCGCTGCCGGTCGAGGTGAGCAGCACCTTCTCGACGGACGGGATCAGCTCGACGAGCTGCTCGGCGAGTTCGACCTCGCCCTCGGTGACGCCGACGCCCATGTGTCCGAGGCGGGCGCCCGCCTCGGTGGCCGCACGGGCCACGTCGGGGTCGTTGTGGCCGAGCAGCGGCGGGCCGAACGCGGAGTGGAAGTCGGTGAACTCGCGGCCGTCGGCGGTCCGGAAGCGGGCGCCTGACGTGCCGGTGACGACGAGATCGGTGAGGCCGGGGATGCTGCGCTGGCCGCTGTTCACACCGCCGGGCACGACCGTGCGGGCGCGCTCGGCGATCCGGGCTCCGGAGGGGGCGTCCGGGCCTGAACTCATGGGTCCTGCTCCTTGCGTCGAGAGTCGTCGGTGTCAGGGGCCCTGCCCGGCCCGAGCACCCTGGCGCCATCCGCCCGGCAGTCTCCGCAGGAAGTGTTCTCACAGATGCGCTGCTTTTTCAGAACAGCGTTCTGTGGTGCAGAACACGCCTGGAGACTACGACCGGTTCCCGGGCAGGTCAACCCCCTTTGGGCGTCATCCCGAACAGGATGTGACTAGACTGTTCGGCCATGACGAACAGTGAGGGCCCAGACTCCCCACCGGCCGAGCCGAAGTACTGGGTCAAGAGCGTCGCCAGAGCCGCCGACATCCTCGAAGTCCTCGCCGCGCCCGCGCCCGGGAACGGCCTGAGCGTCACCGAGGTCGCGCAGACCTGCGGGATCTCCAAGAGCGCCGCGTTCGGCACCTTGCAGACCTTGCGCGGTTACGGTCTCGTCTCCGACGACGGCGAGGGCATGAGCCGGCGCTACCGCCTCGGCATGGGGCTGGCCCGGCTCGGCGACCGGGCCCGGTCCCAGGTGTCCCTGCGCGGTGTCGCCCACCCGGTGCTGCGCGATCTGACCGGCGAGACCGGGATGGCCTCGCGGCTCGCGGTTCCCGAGGACGGTCACGCGGTGGTCGTGGACCAGGTCGAGCTGGACCAGCGGGTCCGGCTCGACCTGCGCATGGGTCAGCGCGAGCTGCCGCACTGCACCGGGCTCGGCAAGGCGCTCCTCTCGGCGCTGCCGGACGCCGAGGCGGCGCGGGTCGTGGAGCGTTTCGGGCTGCCCCGGCGCACTCCCCGTACGATCACCGACCCCGCCACGTTCCTCGCCCACCTCAAGGACATCGACCGGGTCGGGTACGCGCTCGACGACGAGGAGGACGCCGAGGGGATCATCTGCATCGGGGCGCCCGTGCGGGACGATCACGGGGTGTGCGTCGGGGCGATCAGCATCACCGGGCTGAAGTTGGGGCTGCCTGCTTGGAAGTACCAGGAGTTGGGGGGTCAGGTCCGGGACGCTGCGCGGCGGGTCAGTTCGGCGCTGGGCTGGGTTGTCGAGGGATCCGCCTAGACGCCGTTCAAGGTTCTCTTGGTGTGCGGCTGCGGGTCGTGTGTGGCTGGTCGCGCAGTTCCCCGCGCCCCTTACGGGGCTTGACTGGCCGGAACCTTCCACGTACGGTCCCTGCCAATCAGCCGGTCGTTTTCCAGTCACCGGCGATTCACCTCGACCGATCCGCTTTCCGGTGCCTGCCCACGTCACCGGAGAACACCCTGAGCCACACCAGGAACGGTCCCTTTCCAGCCATCCGCCGCGACGGCAGCACCCCCGCAGGAACGCTCGCTCCCCTCCCTTCGGTACTTCTCGGAAGGCGAAGACCGTCATGAGCGTTCCGCAGCACCCCAGCACGACCACGAGAACCGATCGCCGCGCCCTGTTGCGCGCCTCCGGGCTCGCCGGCCTCGCCGTCGTCGGCACCGTCGCAGCCACCGGCACGGCGAGCGCCGCCTCGTCCCACGGCGACGTCACCCATGTCGACACCGTCGCCGCCCTGCGTACGGTGAAGGGAGTCCGGGACGGGGCGGTGGTCATCGTCGCCGGTTACCGCGAGCCCGGTGACGGCGGCGGCATGGCCGTCCGCTGGGACGCCGACTCGACGGACGACCACAACGGCGGCACCGTCATCGCCCCCGCGAAGAAGGCCGCCCGGGGCCGGTGGCGTCAACTGCACACCGGAGTCGTCGACTTCCGCACCTTCGGACACTTCAACGCCAAGACTCCCGCCGACGCCGCCCTGGACGCCATGGTCGACGACCCGGCCGTCCACCGTATCGAGGCCCACACCGACCTCCTCTTCACCAAACGCCACCTGTGGCACCGCTCCCGCATCGAACTCGACTTCCACGGCCACCGCATGCTCACCACCGGCATCGAGGCCAACACCCACGACAACCCCTTCGGCGCCGTCCTCGCCTTCCGCGGCACCCCCACCGACACCACCCACACCCATCAACTGGGCACGGCGATGCCGGACCTCTCCGACCTGTTCGAGGTCGGCGACTCGGGTGGCTTCGAGGTCGGCCAGTGGTGGGCCGTCGAGGTGGACGCCCTGTCGGGGAAGTACGAGAAGGAGATCCAGCGGCTCGTCCAGGTCACCGATGTCGTCGACGGCACGCACATCCGCGTCAACTACCAGATCGGCTGGGACCTCGCGGCGGGCCGGACGCTCACCTGGACCCGGGTCGACCCGGTCGACGGCGCGCATGTGCGCAATCTCGTCTTCGAGGGCGCGGGTGACGACGAACTCAGCGGCTCGCACCCGGTGTCGTACGAGTACGCGGTCCGCTGCGACGTCTCCGGCATCGAGGCGACGGGCACCTTCTGGCCCGTGGTGATGCGCCGCTGGTGCACCTTCTTCCGCACCGAACAGTGCTCGCTCGCCAACCCGAAGTCCGTCACGTACGGCGGCGCCGGTTATCTGACCCAGCAGATCTACTGTCTGTACGGGCACGTCGAGGACTGTCACACCTCCAACGCCCGGCATCTGAACGACTTCACGGCCTCCGCCTACTGCTATGTGACGAACTGTCACGGCGACGGTGACGACCAGGGCCCGTTCGTCACCCACGGCCAGTTCGAGCACGACCTCGTGTACACGGGCAACTCGGGCCTGATGACGTTCGCGAACTCCGGTGCCGCCTGGGGCGGCGCGGCCAAGCGGATCACGGTGCGGCGGCACGCCTGCTCGTGGTTCGTGGCCCGCGTCAAGGTCACCGACCTCACGCTTGAGGACGTCACCGTCATCGGCAAGCCGTCCCTCGACGGCTCCGGAATGCTGTGGGTGAACGCCGACGGCATCCAGATGCGGGGCTGCACCGCGAGCGGACCGCTCATCGTGTCGCAGGCCTCGTCGCGGTCGAAGCGGCCCAATGTGATCGCCGATTCGAGCTTCTCGTTCGCGTCCGGCGCCGAGATCACCAAGGCGGACGTCGCCGATCCGCTGACCCTGCGCGGCGTCACCCTCACCGGAGTCGGCGGCGCCGTCTTCAACGGCACCGGCCCGCTCACCCTCGACGGCTGCACGCTCACCGGCGCGGCGGACGCGGCCGCGGTCTCGTACGCGCACCGCGAGCTGACCTTCCACGGCGGTGAACTCACCGACTCCGGGGTGAAGTTGACCGCCTCCAAGGACCAGCGGCTGCGGGCCGACGGGCTGCGAATCGGCGGCGGCACCAAGGACGGCGCCCTGCTCACCCGGGCCGGCGGCGCGGACCGCACGGTCACCTGGGAGCTGGAAGGCGTCGCCTCCGACGCCGCCGACGCGAAGACCGCGCACCTCCTCGTCACGGAGGGCGTCAACCGCTACCGCGCCACCGGCTGCACCTTCACCGGCGGGCGGCTCGACCTGCGCGCCGCCGCGTTCGCCGGCTCGGGCAGCCATCTGCTGCACACCGGCTGCGTCGAGGACGGCGTCGAGCGCGCCGCCCTGCCCGACGAGGGCGCGCGCGTCGCCCACACCGCGGGCACCGTCCGCTACTGACACCCCGGCCCACCGACACCTCCAGGGAACCCCTGTGTCCACGCACACCCCGATCACCGGCCGTCCGGTCCGCGTCGCCCTCGTCGGCGCGGGCAACCGCGGTCTCACCTACGCCGAGTGGATCAAGCAGCACCCAGAGCGGGCCGAACTGGTCGCCGTCGCCGACCCGCGCCCCGCCGCGCGGGCCGCGTCCGGCGCACCCGTCCAGTACGAGGACTGGCGACCCCTCGCCGAGGAGCGGATCGCGGACGCGGTGATCGTCGCCACCCAGGACCGCGACCACGTCGAGCCGGTCCTGGCGCTGGCCCGCGCCGGGTACGCGATCCTCGCCGAGAAGCCGCTCGCGCCGACCGAGGAGGACACCCGTGCCCTGGTCGAGGGGGTGCGGGAGGCCGGGGTGCTGTTCGCCGTGTGCCACGTCATGCGGTACACGCCGTACACGGACCTGGTGAAGGAGGTCGTCGGCTCGGGCGTCCTCGGGCAGCTCGTGTCGATCGACCATCTGGAGCCGGTCGGCTGGTGGCACTACGCGCACAGCTACGTCCGCGGGCCGTGGAGCAGCGAGAAGGACTCCTCGCCGATGCTGCTCGCCAAGTCCTGCCACGACCTGGACTGGATCTCGTACGTGATGGGCGGCGCGCGGATCGAGCAGATCGCCAGCTTCGGCGGGCTGCGGCACTTCCGGCCGGAGAACGCCCCGGAGGGCTCCGCCGAGCGCTGCCTCGACTGCGCGGTCGAGGAGCAATGCCCGTACAGCGCACTCAAGTTGTACATGCCGACACTGCGCGAACAGGGTGCGGTGTGGCCGGTCACCCATGTCACCGAGGCGACCGACGAGGCGGGGCTGCTCACCGCGCTGCGCGAGGGCCCGTACGGGGTGTGCGCCTACCGCTCCGACAACGACGTGGTCGACCACCAGGTCCTCGCGATGCAGCTGTCGGGCGGGGTGACCGCCACGTTCCAGATGGTGGCGTTCACCGAGCAGACGCACCGGCAGACCCGGATCTTCGGCTCGCACGGCTGGCTGCGCGGCGACGGCGAGCGGGTCACCGTGCAGGACTTCCGCACCGGCGAGACGGTCGTGCACGAGCTCGGCGCCAGCGGGTCGAACGCGGCCGACGGGCACGGCGGCGGCGACACCGCCCTGGTCGAGGCGTTCGTGCGGGCCGTCGCGACCGGCGACCCCGGCGCGGTGCGCTCGGGGACGACGGCGTCCCTCGGCAGCCATCTCGCCGCGTTCGCGGCGGAGCGGGCCCGGCACACCGGGACGGTGCAGACCGTCCCCGTCCACTGACTTCCCCCAACCTTTCCACGTCCCTGGAGGCGACCCTCATGTCCCGTACCACGCACCGGAGTTCCAGACTGCGCGCGGCGGCCGCGCCGGCCCTCGCCACCGTCCTCGCCGTGAGTGCCCTCGCCGGGTGCGGCGGCTCGGGCAGCGGCTCCGACAGCAAGACCGTCACCATGTGGACCTACCCCGTGATCTTCGACGAGGCGAAGAACAAGGCGTACTGGGACGGTCTGGTCTCCGCGTTCGAGAAGAAGCACGAGGGTGTCACCGTCAAGGTGGAGACCTTCCCGTGGGCCAACCGCGACACCCAGCTGGCCACGGCCATCGCCTCCGGCAAGGGGCCCGACGTCGTGTACCTGATCCCGGACCAGCTGCCCAAGTACGCGAAGAACATCGTGCCCGCCGACGACTACATGCCGGCCGACGCGAAGAAGGACTACACCGACTTCGCGCTGGAGTCGGTCACCGTCGACGGCAAGGCGCTCGGCACTCCCGTGCTCACCAGCGCCAACCCGCTGATCTGCGACAAGCGGGTCTTCAAGGCGATCGGCGAGACGTCCTACCCGACGTCATGGGCAGAACTGGAGTCGCTCGCGCCGAAGTTGAAGAAGAAGGGCTACTACGCCACCAGCTACAGCGGTGACACGCAGCAGACGCTCAACATGACGTTCTACCCGCTGCTCTGGCAGGCGGGCGGCGACGTGTTCGCCGAGGACGGGAAGACGACGACGTTCAACAGCGCCGCGGGCGTGAAGGCGCTGACCTATCTGAAGAAGCTGGTCGACGGCGGGTACACCGACAAGGACCTGGTGACGACGACGCCGAAGCTGGAGCAGACGCCGGTCGCCAAGGGCAAGGTCGCCTGCACCTGGCAGAACACCCCCGCGGACGTCGAGCCGTTCTGGGGCAAGGAGAACATCGTCGTCCAGCCGCCCCTGAAGGACGCCAAGTCGGTCGGGTACGGGACGGTCGGCGCGCTGTCCATGCTGAAGGGCGCCAACACGAAGCTGGCCGGTGACTGGATCGGCTTCGTCGCCGAGCCGAAGAACGCGGCCGGTCTGGAGAAGGGCGCCGGATACTTCCCGGCGCGCGAGTCGGCCGGCGACCTGTACCCGGGTGACGCGCTCCAGAAGGCCGTCGGCGACACCCTGCCGACCATGACGGCCGGCCCGCTCCAGGACAAGGCCCGTGAGGTCATGGGTGTGCTCGCGCCCGAGATCCAGGCGGCACTGCTCGGCAAGAAGTCCCCGAAGGACGCCCTGGACACCGCCGCGAAGGCGGCCGACGCGATGGCCGCCCGAGGCTGAGCGAATCAAGCCCGTCCGGCGATTGAGGACTGGGGGTGCAGGGGGCGAAGCCCCCGCCGCCCGCCCCGGGCGGCGCCTCCCGGCAGCCGCACCCCCATCCCCCGTACCGCAAGGAGTCCAACCGTGACAGCAGTCGCGGACCACACCCGCCGAACCAGCCGCCGCGGCCCCCAGGCACGCCGCGAAGCCCGGATCGGCCTGCTGTTCGTCCTTCCCTGTTTCCTCCTCTTCCTCGCCTTCCGGTTCGGTCCGGGTGTCGCCGGTGTGCTGATGAGCTTCACCGACTACACCCTGACCGGCGGCGGAAAGTTCATCGGCGCCGACAACTTCACGCGCCTGTGGGCCGATCCGCTGTTCTGGAAGTCCCTCAGGGTCACCGTCCTGTACACGGTGCTCGCCGTGCCGGGCACGCTGGTCGCGTCGGTGGCGCTCGCCCTGCTGACGCGGCGGGCGTTCCGCGGCTCGAAGGTGTTCCGTTCGGTCTTCTTCCTGCCGGTCGTCACCTCGCTGGTGCTGGCCGCCACCGTCTTCGTGTGGATCTTCTCGACGGGCGGCCCGTGGGCGACGTTCGTCAGCTGGTTCGGCATGTCCGACGAGTCGTGGCTGACGTCGGACACGCTGGTCGTGCCCGCGCTGGCCGTCGTCGGGATCTGGTCCCGCTTCGGCTACGGGATGCTGATCCTGCTGGCCCGGATGCAGGACATCCCCCGGGAGCTTGAGGAGGCCGCGCTGACCGACGGCGCGGGGCCCTGGCAGCGCTTCCGGCACATCGTGCTGCCGCAGCTGAGGCCCGCGCTGTTCTTCCTCGCCGTCATCGAGACGACCGCGTCGTTCCAGGTGTTCGACGCCGTCTACACGATGACCGGCGGCGGCCCCGCCAACGCCAGCTACACGCTCGTGTTCCAGCTGTACGACGCGGGCTTCAAGTACTTCGACCTGGGCTACGCCTCCGCGATCGGGGTCGCCCTGTTCGTGCTGACCCTCGTGGTCGCCGTCGTCCAGCGGCTCGTGATCGGGAAGGACCAGTGACCATGACCGCACCCCCCGTCGAGAAGACCCCGACTCCCGTGCCGGAGGCGCCCGTTCGCCCGTCGCGGCGGCTGCGCAGGGAGGCCGAGCGGGACTTCGTGCCGGCCGGGCTGCGCGGCACCCTCGGCGGCCGGATCGTGCGCGGCGTGCTGCTCACGATCGCCGCGCTCGCCACGATCTTCCCGTTCTACGCGATGGTCGTCCTGTCGCTGAAGCCGTCCGCCGCGGTCGAGTTCCCCGGCAGTCTGCTGCCGTGGCCGCTGACCGGCGAGGCGTACGACTCGGTGCTCGGCTCGCAGGACGTGCCGCGCTGGCTGCTCAACACACTGGTCTACTCGGTCGTCTCCGTGGTCGGCGTGCTGCTGCTCGCCTCGCTCGCGGGGTACGCGTTCGCCAAGAAGCGCTTCCCGGGTCGCGAGGCGATGTTCTGGTCGTTCCTGTCGATGGTGATGGTCCCCTACCACGTCACGATGATCCCGACCTTCGCGATGATCGCGAAGCTGGGCGGCGTCGACACGTACTGGGGCCTCATCGTGCCGACCCTCGCGAACGCCCAGGCGGTGTTCCTGATGCGGCAGTTCATCCAGGGGCTGCCCGACGAGCTGTTCGAGGCGGCGCGGCTCGACGGGTGCAGCGAGTGGCAGGTGTTCCGCCGGATCGTGCTGCCGCTCCTGAAGCCGATCCTCGCCACGCTCGGCGTGTTCGTCTTCCTGTGGCACTGGAACGACTTCCTGTGGCCGCTCGTCATCGGCCAGTCCACCGACATGCGCACGCTCACCGTGGGCATCGCCTCGCTCCAGCAGCAGAACGTGCCGCTGAACGTGGTCCTGTCGGGTTCCGTCATCGCGTTCGTGCCCATCTTCGCCGCGTATCTGGTGGGCCAGCGCTACTTCACCGAGGGCGTCACGGCGTCCGGGATCAAGGGTTGAGTTCCACGATGTTCACAGATGAGGCGGCGCTCGAAGAGCGCCTGGCCACCCCCTCCCCCGCGCTCGTCGCGGACCTCGCCGGGCTCGACGGCGATCTGCTGGTGCTCGGCGCGGGCGGCAAGATGGGCCCGAGCCTGTGCCGGCTCGCGCGCCGCGCCCTGGACGCGGCGGGCCGAACCGATGTCGCCGTGCACGCGGTGTCGCGCTGGTCGGACCCGGAGGCGGCGCGCGCCCTGGAGGCCGCCGACGGGGTGCGCACGGTCGCCTTCGACCTGATGGACCCGGAGGCCGACCTCGCCGCCCTGCCGGACGCGGGCAACATCGTGTTCATGGTGGGCGCCAAGTTCGGCTCCGCCGGGGCGCCCTCGCACGCCTGGGCGGTGAACGCGGCCATGCCGGACCGCGTCGCGCGCCGCTGGCCGACGGCCCGGATAGCCGCGTTCTCCACCGGCAACGTGTACCCGCTGGTGCCGGTCGGCTCGGGCGGCTGCACCGAGGACGACCCGGTCGCCCCGGTCGGCGAGTACGCCATGTCGTGCCTGGGCCGCGAGCGGATCTTCGGCCACGCCGCCCTCACCCGGGGCACGCCCGTCGCCCTGATCCGCCTCAACTACGCGGTGGACCTGCGCTACGGAGTCCTCGCCGACATCGCCTCCCGGGTCCGCGCGGGCGAACCGGTCGACGTGACGACCGGGCATGCCAACGTGGTCTGGCAGGGGTACGCCAACGAGGTCGCGCTGCGGTCGCTGCGCCACGCGACGGACGGCGACGGCTTCACGGTGAACCTCACCGGCCCGGAGACGGCATCGGTGCGCAGGCTCGCGCACTGGTTCGGCGCCGAGTTCGGGAAGGAGCCGTCCTTCGCGGGCACGGAGGCGCCGACCGCGCTGCTGTCCGACGCCAGCCGCTGCCACGCCCTGTTCGGCTATCCGGACGTGCCGCTGCGCACGCTCGTGAGCTGGCAGGCCGACTGGCTGCGCCGGGGTCTGCCGCTGTCCGGCAAGCCCACCAAGTTCCAGGTCCGCGACGGAAGGTTCTGAACCGCACCATGACCGCCCTCGAAGTGCTCTCCCAGGGCACCGTCATCCCCGCCCATCCCCTCGCCCTCGACGCCGACCGCAGGCTCGACGAACGCCGCCAGCGGGCGCTGACCCGGTACTACCTGGCGTCCGGCGCCGGCGGTGTCGCGGTGGCCGTCCACACCACCCAGTTCGAGATCCGCGAACCCTCGGTGGGTCTGCTGAAGCCGGTCCTCGAACTGGCCGCCGAGACGGCACGGGCCGAGGCGGGCCGTCCCTTCGTGAAGGTGGCCGGGGCCTGCGGGTACACGGCGCAGGCCGTCGCCGAGGCCGAACTCGCGGCGTCGCTCGGCTACGACGCGGTGCTGCTGAGCCCCGCCGTGCCGGGCGCCGACGAGAAGGGCCTCCTCGACCGGGCACGGGCGGTCGGCGAGGTGCTGCCGGTCATCGGCTTCTACCTCCAGGAGGCCGTCGGCGGGCGGTACCTGTCGCCGTCGTTCTGGTCCGCGTTCGCGGACCTGCCGTCCACGGCGGCCGTGAAGATCGCGCCCTTCGACCGGTACCGGACCGCCGACGTCATCCGGGCGGTGGGCGCCGCCGACCGCGCGGCCGAGGTGGCGCTGTACACCGGCAACGACGACGACATCATCGGCGACCTGCTGACGCCGTACGAGACGGCGGGCGGGCGGCGCTGGTTCGCGGGCGGGCTGCTCGGGCAGTGGGCCGTGTGGACCCGGTCGGCGGCGACGCTCCTGGAGGACGTGCGCGCGGCGCGGGCCGGTGACCACGAGGCGCTGCTGCGCTGTCTGACCCGGCGCCCCGAACTGACCGACGCCAACCAGGCCGTCTTCGACGTGCGCGGCGCGTTCCGCGGCTGCATCGCCGGTGTCCATGAAGTCCTGCGCCGTCAGGGCCTGTTGGCGGGCATCTGGTGCCTTGATCCGGCCGAGACGATGTCGCCGGGGCAGGCCGACGAGCTGACCCGGGTGGCGGCCGCGTACCCGTGGCTGACGGACGACGACTTCGTGAAGGAGCACCTGGATGACTGGCTCCGCTGAGCGGCCGAAGGTCGTGGTGAGCGTGCCGCCGGGGCGGCGGGAGGAGTTCTTCACCGCGGAGACCTGGCGGCGCCTCGACGGCGCGGCCGAGCTGACCGTCCTCGACCGGCACCAGGACCGGGCGGCGCTGACCGCGGCCCTGCCGGGCGCCCGCGCACTGATCAGCTCCTGGGGCACCCCCCGGATCGGTGCGGAACTCCTGAACTGCGCACCTGAGTTGGAGCTGGTGGCGCACACCGGTTCGGCCGTCGCCCCGTACGTCACGGAGGAGGTGTTCCGGCGCGGGGTGCGGGTCACACAGGCCGGGGACGAGATGGCGCGGCCCGTCGCCGAGGTCGCCCTCGCCTTCACGCTCGCCCTGCTGCACCGCACGCACCGCTTCGACCACGCGCTGCGCACCGGCGCACCGTGGGAGGACGCCGGACAGGCGCCGCCCCGGCACGAGATCCACGGCAGCGCGATCGGGGTGATCGGCGCGTCCCGCACGGGCCGGGCCTACATCCCGCTCGCCCGGGCGCTGGGGGCGCGGGTCTCGGTCAGCGACCCGTACCTGTCGCCGTCGGAGGCGGACCGGCTCGGCGTACGACTGCTGCCGCTCGACGAGCTGCTGAGGAGCAGCAGGGTGGTCGCCGTGCACGCCCCGGCGACCGAGGAGACCCGCCATCTTCTCGACGCGGAGCGGCTCGCGCTGCTGCCCGACGGGGCCGGTCTGGTGAACACGGCCCGCTCCTGGCTCGTCGACGAGTCCGCGCTCGCCGCCGAACTGCGCACCGGCCGGATCGACGCCGCCGTCGACGTCTTCGACGCGGAGCCGCTGCCGGTCGGGCATCCCTTCCGCGCCCTGCCGAACGTCCTGCTCACCCCGCACACCGCCGCGGGCACCGTGGAGTGCCGGCAGCGGCTCGGCGCGAGCGCCGTGACCGAGGTGGTGCGGCTGCTCGACGGGCTGCCCGCGCTCACCGCGGTCGGCGTGGAGGCGCTGGCGCGGCTGCACTGAATCACCGGTAACACCCGTACGTCACAAGAAGAGTTGGAGAATCCACCCCTCATGCGTCTCATGCGCGTCGGTGAGCCGGGCCGCGAACGGCCCGTCCTCGCCGCCCCCGACGGCCGCCACCACGATCTGTCCTCGGTGACGGACGACATCGACGGCACCTTCCTCACGGCGCTCGCGGAGCGCCCCGGGCTCGTGCCGCCGGCGGCCGAGCTGCCCGAGATCGACGTCACCGGGCAGCGCGTGGGCGCGCCCGTGGCCCGGCCGTCGGCGGTGCTGTGCATCGGCCAGAACTACGCGGCGCACGCCGCCGAGTCGGGCGCGGAGCCGCCCGAGCGGCCGATCCTGTTCTACAAGTCGCCGAACACGGTCGTCGGTCCGTACGACGACGTGCTGATCCCGCGCGGCGGGGAGAAGACCGACTGGGAGGTCGAGCTGGCGGTCGTCATCGGCCGCCGCGCCGCCTATCTCGACTCGCCCGACGAGGCGCTCGCGCACGTCGCCGGGTACGCGGTCAGCAACGACGTCTCCGAGCGGGCCTTCCAGCTGGAGGTGTCGGGCGGCCAGTGGTCCAAGGGCAAGAGCTGCGCCACGTTCAACCCGCTCGGTCCGGTCCTGGTGACGGCGGACGAGGCCGGCGACCCGCAGGGGCTTCGGCTGCGGTCGTGGGTCAACGGGGAACCGCGGCAGGACTCGGTGACCGCCGACATGATCTTCTCCGTCGGCGAGATCGTGCATCACCTCTCGCAGTACCTGGTCCTGGAGCCGGGCGACGTCGTCAACACCGGCACACCGCAGGGCGTGGCCCTGTCGGGCCGCTTCCCCTACCTGGGCGACGGCGACGTGATGGAGATGGAGATCGCCGGGCTCGGCCGGCAGCGTTCGGTCTGCCGGCCGGCCTGAAGCGGGGGCGTCCGGTCTACAGGTCGAGGTCGCGGGCGACGATCTCCTTCATGATCTCCGTGGTGCCGCCGTAGATGGTGGTGATGCGCGAGTCGAGGTAGTCGTGCGCGATGGGGTACTCGAGCATGTAGCCGTAGGCGCCGTGCAGTTGGAGGCAGCGTCCGACGATGTCGACGTAGTGCTCCGTTGCCCAGAACTTCGCGGCGGCGGCGTCGACGGCGCTCAGGGCGCCGCGGGAGTGCCGGGCGAGCAGGTCGTCGATGTAGGTGCGGCCCACCCGGGCGGTGGTGACCATGTCGGCCAGCTGGAAGCGGGTGTTCTGGAAGGATCCGACGCTCCGGCCGAACGCCTTGCGCTCCCGCACATACGCGACGGTCCGCTCCAGGACGCCCTCGATGGACGCCATGGCGTTGGCCGCGATCGAGATCCGCTCCTGGGGGAGGTTGCGCATCAGGTTCTTGAAGCCGGAGCCCTCGGCGCCGAGCAGATTCCCGGCCGGGACGCGGACGTCCTGGAAGAACAGCTCACTGGTGTCCTGGGCGTGCAGGCCGACCTTCCTCAGGTTCCGGCCGCGGGAGAAGCCGGGCCTGTCCGCCTCGACGACGAGCAGGCTGAGGCCGCCGTGGCGGTCGGGTCCGGTGCGGACGGCCGTCACCACCAGGTCGGCGTTCTGGCCGTTGGAGATGAAGACCTTGCTGCCGTTGACGACGTAGTCGTCGCCGTCGCGGACGGCGGTGGTGGCGATGCCCGCCAGGTCGCTGCCGGTGCCGGGTTCCGTCATCGCGACCGCGACGACGAGCCGGCCGGCCGCGATGCCCGGCAGCCAGCGGGCCTTCTGCGCGTCGTCGGTGAGGTCGGTGAAGTAGGGCACGACGATGTCGTTGGAGAGCCCCACCGCGGCGAGGCCGTCCGAGGCGGGGTGGCGGGAGAACTCCTCGCCGATCACCGCGTTGAAGCGGAAGTCGGTGATCCCGCCGCCGCCGTACTCCTCGGGGATGTTGAAGCCGAGGAGTCCGGCGCGGGCGGCCTCCTCGAAGAGGTCCCGGTCGACCCTGCCCGCCTCCCGCCACCGCTCGGCGTGCGGAGCGGCATGTTTGTCGACGAACGCGCGGACCGTCTCCCGCAGCAGTTCGTGGTCCTCCTCGTAGAGCGACCGCTCTCCGATCACAGGGCTGGCCATCAGGTCTCCGATCCGGAGTGGGGTCGTACGGGCGGGAGGAGCACGGGCTTCAGCGTGTGCCCGGCCCGCTGGTCGGTCACCGCCTGGTCGAAGGCGTCCAGGGGGTAGGTGGTCACGAGGTCGTCCAGAGGCAGACGGCCCTGTGCGTGGCGCCGGATCAGTTCGGGCACGAGCAGTGCCGGCCGGGCGTCGCCCTCGACGCAGCCGCGCAGTCGCAGCCCGCGCAGCGTCAGGGCCCGCACGTCGATCCCGGCCGTGGCGGGCCCGAGGCCGACCAGGGCCAGCGTGCCGCGCGGCCGCAGCAGGGCGAGGGCGCCGGCGATCGCCTCGGGGCGGCCCGTGGTGTCGAGCGCGTGGGTCACCGTCCCGATCGGCTCGTCCAGGGATGCGGCGGCCGTCGCCCCGTGGCGGACGGCGCGGGCACGGCGCGCGGCGACGGGCTCCGCCACGACGACCTCGACGCGGTCGGACAGCGCGGTCAGTACGGCGGCCGTGCCGACCGCGCCGGCGCCGACCACGAGGAGCCGGTCGCCGGGGCGCGGCCGCAGGACGTTGAGCACCGCGCCCGCCCCGGTCAGGAAGCCGCACCCGAGCGGGGCGGCGGTCTCCGGGGCGATGTCGCCGACCGGAACGCACGAGCGGGCGTCGGCGAGCGCGGCCGCCGCGAACGAGGACTGTCCGAAGTAGGAGCCGAACACCGGTGTGCCGTCGACGCGGATCGTCGGCGATCCGTCGGCCCGGCGCCCCGAGCCGTTGAGCGCGGCCGTGTGGTCGCAGTAGGCGGGCCGGCCGGCGCGGCACTGTCCGCACCGGCCGCAGGACGCGAAGGAGATGACCACGCGGTCCCCCACGCCGAGCGTGTCGACGTCCGCGCCCAGCCGCTCGACGATGCCGCATCCCTCGTGGCCGAGCACCGCGGGCCGGTCGCCGAGCGCCTTGCGGGTGACCAGGTCGGTGGGGCAGACGCCGACCGCCTCGATCCTGACGACGACCTCGCCCGGGCGCGGGTCGTCGAGTTCGGCCTCGACGATCTCGCCCGGTCCCGGGCCGCGCGACAGCAGCACCGAGGTTCTCACTCGCGCTCCAGGCCGAAGTAGAAGTGGCGGCCCTGCGCGAGCACGACGTCGGGTTTGCCGTTCATGATGCCCATCAGGGTGGTGTCGTCCACGCGCTTGAAGTGGTCGAGCACGGGCATGCCGTCGTAGACCATGGTGGCGGTCACCTCACCGCGGAACTCGACGTTCCACAGGCTGGCTCCGCCGCGGCCCGCCTTGGTGTCGGAGTAGAGGCCACCGTCCTCGGCGCGGCAGATCAGGGGTGCGGCGTCGTCGGGCGCGTCGAACCGCTTGCCGTGCCATCGGCTCGCGGCGAGCACCTTCTCGATGGGATGGCCGGTCAGGAAGGCGAAACCGTGCCAGGAGCCGAGAATCGACGACGCGTCGACGGTCTCCAGGTCGGCCCAGAGGGCGTCGAGTTCGGCCGGGTCGTGCGGTCCGGCCGCCGCGCGCAGGGCCTGCCAGCGTGCGCGTACGCCGCGCGTGTCGCCGCTCATCGCACACCGAGCCGGCGCAGCAGGGCCAGTTGTGCGTTGGTGCGGCGGACGAAGGTGCGCACGGCGTCCTCCCCCGGTTTCGGTGGTCCGAGCGGCAGGAGCCGCTGGGTGGCGATCGTCTGGGTCTCGGTGTACTTGCGGATGCCCTCGGCTCCGTGGCGGCGGCCGAGTCCGCTGTCGCCCATGCCGCCCATGCCGGCCTCGATGCTGCCGGCCGCGGCGGCGGCGCCGTCGTTGATGTTGACCGACCCGGCGCGGATCCGCGCCGCCAGCCGGGCGGCTTCGCGGGTGTCCTTGGACCAGATCGACGCCGAGAGTCCGTAGCTGCCCTGGTTGGCGAGGCCCACGGCCTCGTCGTCCGAGCCGACGGCGTAGAGGGAGACCACCGGGCCGAAGGTCTCCTGCCCGCACACGGACATGTCGTGGGTGACGCCTTCGAGGACGGTCGGTTCGTAGAAGAGCGGGCCGATGTCGGGGCGGGCCCGGCCGCCCGTGAGTACCGTCGCGCCCTTCGCCACGGCCTCGTCGACCTGGGCGGCGACGGCTTCGAGCCGGGCCGCCGATGCCAGTGATCCGAGGTCCGCCGTGTAGTCGTAGTCCGCGCCGAGTCGCAACTCCTCTGTCGCTCGCAGGAGTTCGGCGCGGAAGGCGTCGTGGACGCTCTCGTGCACGTAGACGCGCTCGATGTGGATGCACATCTGCCCGGTGTTGGCGAAGGCCGCCGCCACCGTGCCGGCCGCGGCGGCGGGGAGGTCGGCGTCCGCGCGGACGATCAGCGGGTTCTTGCCGCCGAGTTCGAGCGAGGCCCCGACCAGTCGGCGCGCGGCCCGCTCGGCGACCGTGCGGCCGGTGGCGGTCGAGCCGGTGAAGCAGACGAAGTCCACGGCGTCGGTGAGCGCGGTGCCCACCGCGGCCCCGGGCCCGGCGACGATCTGCCACAGCCCGGCGGGCAGTCCGGCCTCCGCCATCAGGTCGCGGGTCCACAGCAGGGTCAGCGCGGTCTGCTCGTCGGCCTTGGAGACCACGGCGTTCCCGGCGAGGAGGGCGGGCAGCACATCGCCGACGCCGAGGTAGAGCGGGTAGTTCCACGGGGAGACGATGCCGACGACGCCCTTCGGCACGCGGACCTCCCTGACCTTCGTCAGGCCGGGCACCATGCCGCGCACCCGGCGCGGGGCCAGGTAGTGCCGGGCGCGCCGCGCGTAGTGCCGGGCGATCGCCGCGACCTGCGCCACCTCCATCCAGGCGTGGTAGCGCGCCTTGCCGGTCTCCCACTGGATCAGGTCGAGCACCTGCTCCTGGCGGCTCACCAGCAGGTCGTGGAAGGCGAGGACGACGTCGCCGCGGCGGCCCGGTGCCGACTGCGCCCAGCCCGGTCGGGCGGCCCGGGCCTCGACCACCGCCGCCTCGACGTCCTGCGGGCCGCACGCGGGGACGGCCGCGATCGGCGTCAGGTCGAACGGCGCGAGGGCGGTCACCGGCTCCGCGCCCCCGCCGCCCGCCGCGTCCCTGCTCACCCAACCGCACCAGCGCGCGATCAGCTCGTCCGTCACCCACGCCGGCCGGGCGGTCCCCGGGACCGGGCGGTCGGGCGGCAGGCCGTCGGGCACCGGGATCTCGTCCTGCTCCGTGGTCATGCGCGCTCCTCGGTCGTGGTCCGAGCCGGCGACGGCCCCCTGACATCGCTCGCGCCGCTGCCCTTGTCGACGTCGGCGCGCCTCGCTATGTTAATCAAAAATCACATCCTGGAACAAGCTCCTGAGACTGGCCGTCAGCGCCAACTCCGAGCATTTCACGGCGAGATGAGCCGTACGCCCTACCAGGAAAGCGAGCAAGTGAATGAGCAATCTCAGCCGCAGAAGAGTCCTGTCGCTCGGGGCCGCTCTGGGCCTCGTGAGCGCGACGGGCACCACCGGCGCCTGGGCGTGGTCCCCTGCGGGTTCGGTCGCCGGCAGCGGTACGGGCACCGATCCCGAGTACGTGTGGGACGACGAGGTGGACCGGCTGTTGGCCTCCCTCATCGACGACGGCGGGGTCCCGGCGGTCAACAGCGCGATGGCGTCATGGGTGAACAACAACGACCCGCTGCCCGGCGGCCTGCCCGCCGACCTCACCGCCTACCTCCAGCGGGTCAACAAGCTGCCGTCCTGGGCGGATCCCGCGAAGCTGGCCCGCGCCGCCGACTTCAACCGCCGCAAGGACACGTACCTCTTCGTGCTGTACGGCCTGGGCAGCGGCATCATGAGCACGGTGATCCCGCGTGAGGCCAAGAGCGTCTACTGGTCGGCGGGCGGCGCGAACATGAAGGACCGCGCGGCCAAGACCTTCACGTTCGGCTACGACCTGGCGCAGCTCAAGGGGTACGAGCCGACGGGGCAGTTCATCGTCACGGCGAACAAGACACGTCTGGTGCACGCCGGGGTGCGGCATCTGCTGCCGCAGTCACCGCACTGGAGCGCGGTCGCGGACCAGAAGATCCCGATCAGCAACGCGGACATCCTGGTCACCTTCCACAGCCTCGGCACGTACGTGCGCCGGAAGCTGCTCGACTGGAAGGTGCCGTTCTCCGCGGCGGACCAGGAGGCCTTCCTGCACAGCTGGCAGGTCGCGCTGCACCTGCTCGGCGTGCAGGACCAGTACATCCCGAAGACGTGGGCCGACGCGGAGGCGCAGTCGGGTCAGGTGCTGACCCCGATCCTGTCCCCGACGACCGAGGGCATCGAACTGGCCGAGGACCTGCTCGGGTTGACCGCCCAGGTCGACCTGGGCGTCACCCGCGGTTTCCTCAACGAGTTCGTGCGCTACGTCCTCAGCGACGAGATCGGTGACTGGCTGGGGCTGAAGCGCGACTACGCCTCGGCCGCGCTGATCCGCACCGTGTGGCCGGCCTTCATCCTGTTCCGCGAGGGTCTTTCGCCCGTGGCGCCCGCCGCGTTCTACGTGTTCGACCAGTTCGTGCGCGCGCTGGCCATGGCGTTCCTGAACAACGGGACCTCGGGCACGACCACGCCCATCGTGATCCCGACGGGCAACCGGCCGTCCTGAACCCGCCGGGCCGGGCACGCTCCCGGCCCGGCCTCAGAGTCCCAGCGCTCCGACGACGAGGGCCGTCACGGCGGCGCGGCGGTCGGGGCCGTCGCGCCAGCGCAGGCTGCGTCCGGCCTCGACCACCACGCCGAACCCGGCGTGCACCAGCACCCGGGCCTGGCGCGGGTCGAGCTCCGGGCGGGCCAGCCTCAACTGCTGCTCCCACACGGCGATGTGCTCGCGCTGGGCCTGCACCAGGGGACGCTGGAGGTCGGCCGGGAGACCGGCGAACTCCGCTTCGGCGACGCTGGTGAGCGCGGTGTGCTCGAAGCTGTAGGCCACGTACGTCGCCGCGAGCGCGCCGATGGCCTCGCGCGGCCCGGCCACCTCGTGCAGGCTCCGGTCCACGGCCTGCGCGAGGAGTCCGGCCGCCTGGAGGCACGCGGCGGCGAGGATGTCGACCTTGCCCGGGTAGTGGCGGTAGAGCGCGGACGGGGCGAGGCCGACCGCGCGGGCGATCTGGCCGTTCGTGACGGCGGCGAACCCGTCGCGGGCGAACAGCGGGACGGCCGCCGCGAGGATCTCCCCGCGCCGTGAGCGCGGCACCGGCAGGGCGGGTAGTTCGACGGAGGCGCCGCTCCCGGCGCCTCCCGCGGGGTCGGTCCCGACCACGCGCAGGGCGCAGTCCACCAGCAGTTCCTCGACCCGGCGCTGAGCGATGGAGGTGTGGTGCATGGTGAGGGAGCCGATGGCGCCGAGCGCCGCCACCACCCGCAACTGCTCGTCCGGCAGCGGGCGTTCGCGCCGCACCGCCTCGGAGACCCGTCCGACGACGTACCCGAACTTGGCGCGCAGGCGCCTGCGGTCCTCGCGGTTGAGGTACCTGGCCTCCCAGCGGTACACCCCGCCCGAGGCGCGATGGGCGACGGTGACCCGGACCAGGGCGGTGAACACCTCCGCCGGGTCCGCCTGCGGGGGCAGTGCGTCGAGCGCGGCGACGAGCCGGTCCGCCATGGCGTGCGCGCACTCGGCGAACAGCGCGTACTTGTTCGGGAAGTGCCGGTACAGGGCGGCGGCGGTGATGCCGACGCGGGTGGCGATCTCCTCCATGGACGCCGCGTGGAAACCGCGCTCGCTGAAGAGCCGGCCGGCCGCCTCGACGATGAGCTGCCTGCGGTTGCGGGGCCGGGTGGCCGAGGTCGACGCGACGGTCATGACCGGCCGGGCGACTGCGGGTACGAGGGCATGAAGCTCAGTCAACCACACCCGGGGCCGCACCCGGAGCGATGTGATTCTCCATTAACAAAATGCTTCACGAGCCTTCTCCGCGAGCGGTGTTGACGGGCACAATGCGGCAGCGGCCACCGATCGCCACGACCCCCGAGGAGTCGCCCCATGACGACCGCCACGGCTCCCGCCTGGTCCTTCCGGCACCATTGGATGTCCCAGGCGGCCACCCACGCGATGATGCGCCCCGACAAGCCCGCGCTGCGCCATCTCGGCCGGACCACGACCTGGGCCCAGCTCTCCGGGCGCTCGCTGCGGCTCGCCGCCGCGCTCGCCGACCGGGGGATCACCGAGGGCGACCGCGTGGTGCTGCTCACGCTGAACCATCCGTGGTTCGTGGAGAGCGTGTTCGCGGCGAACAGCCTCGGCGCCATGGCCGTTCCGCTCAGCTTCCGGCTCGCGCCGCCGGAACTGGACGACATCCTCGACGACTGCACGCCCGCGGCGGCCGTCGTCGACGCGCGGCTGCTGCCGCTGCTCGAGGCAGCGCCGAACGCCGCGTCGATCGGCACGGTCGTCGTCATCGGTGACGCGCCGGACGACGCCCTCGCCCGGGGCCGGCTCGCGTACGAGGACCTCCTCGCGGCCCACGAGCCGATGGAACTGCCCGACATCAGCGAGGACTCGACCGCGCTGATCATGTACACCTCGGGCACCACGGGCCGCCCGAAGGGCGTGCTGCTCTCCCACCGCAACATGCAGGTGCAGGCGCTCACCTGCATCCGCGCGATGGAGATCTTCGACGACTCCGACGTCGGCTTCCTGACCGCCCCCTTCTTCCACATCGCCGGTCTGGGCTCGATGGTGGCGAACTTCGTGGTGGGCAGCACGGTCGTGATCCATCCGCTGGGGGCCTTCGACCCGCAGGAGGTGCTGGACGCCTATGAACGCGAGGGCGCCACGGTCGTGTTCAACGTTCCGCAGCAGTGGGACCTGCTCTGCGCCCAGCCCGACATCGACAAGCGGGACCTGAAGCTGCGGATCATCAGCTGGGGTGCCGCCCCGGCGAGCGACGCGACGCTGCGCGCGATGGCGGAGAAGTTCCCCGGCGCGCTCAACGTCGCCGTGTTCGGCCAGACCGAGACCTCCCCCATCACGTGTGTGCTGCGCGGCGAGGACTCGCTGCGCAAGCTGGGCTCGGTCGGCCGGCCGATCCCGAGCATCCAGTACCGCATCGTCGACCCCGACATGAACGACGTACCGGCCGGGGAGATCGGCGAGATCGTCTACCGGGGGCCCTCCGTGTCCCGGGGCTACTGGAACAGGCCGCAGGAGACGGCCGAGGCGTTCGACGGCGGCTGGTTCCACTCGGGGGACCTCGTCACCCAGGACGACGAGGGCTTCGTCCGGGTGGTCGACCGCAAGAAGGACATGATCATCAGCGGCGGCGAGAACATCTACTGCGCCGAGCTGGAGAACGCCGTCGCCGCGCATCCCTCCGTGCGCGAGGTCGCGGTCATCGGCCGGCCCGACGCACGCTGGGGCCAGGTGCCGGTCGCCTACGTCACCGTGGCCCCCGGGGCCGAACTGTCGCTGGCCGCCCTGACGGACTTCCTCGACGGACGGCTCGCCTCCTTCAAGCGGCCCAAGGACCTGGTCGTCCTCGGCGAACTGCCCAGGAACGCGGGCGGCAAGGTGGTCAAGCCACTGCTGCGGTCCCGGGACGCGACGCGCTGAACCGGGTGCGGACGCGCCCTCGCCCCGCTCCCCGTCCTTCGGGTAGGAACAGCGGGACACGAGGGCGCCGGCGAAACCGTCCGGGGCCGTGACCGAAGGAGACACCACGTGCCCCTGGGAGTAGCCGTCGTCGGGACCGGGAAGATGGGTGCCGATCACGTCCGCCGGATCGACACGGCGATCAGCGGCGCGCGCGTCGCGGCCGTCGCCGACATCGAGGTGGAGCGCGCGCGGAAGGTGGCCGCCGACCTCGACGGCTGCACCGCGCACGCCGACGCGGCCGCCGCGCTGGCGGCGCCCGGTGTGGACGCGGTGCTCATCGCCTCCTCCGGACCCGCGCACGAGGAGGCGCTCGTGCGGGCGCTCGCCCTCGGCCTTCCGGTGCTGTGCGAGAAGCCGCTGACGCCGGACGCGGCGAGTGCGCACCGGATCGTCGAGGCGGAGCGGCGCCTCGGGCACCGCCTGATCCAGGTCGGCTTCATGCGCCGGTTCGACGCGGAGTACGGACAGTTGAAGGCGGCGCTCGACGCCGGTGGGCTCGGCCGCCCGCTGATGCTGCATCAGCGGCACCGCAACACCGCCACGCCCGGCCACTTCACCGAGAAGATGATGATCACCGACTCGGCGGTGCACGAGATGGACATCACCCGCTGGCTCACCGGGCACGAGATCGCCGCGGTCCAGGTCGTCAAGCCCGCTCCCCTGCCCTCGTCGATGAACGGCGTCCCCGACCCGCAACTGGTGATCCTGGAGACGACGGGCGGGGTGGTCGCCGACGTGGAGCTGTACCGCAACGCGGGCTTCGGCGACCAGGTCCAGTGCGAGGTGGTCTGCGAGCACGGCACGGCACGGATCGGCGACGGTCACGCCATGGTCGTCCAGACGGCGGGCCGCTGGGGCGGCGCCATCGACCAGGACTACCTCACCCGTTTCCGGGCCGCCTACGACCGCGAGGTGCAGGCCTGGGTGGACGCGACGCTGGCGGGCCGCGTCGTCGGCCCGTCCTCCTGGGACGGCTACGCGGCGGCCGCCGCCTGCGAGGCGGGCGTGACGGCCCAGTCGACCGGGAGGCGCACGGTCGTGGAACTCGCCGACGACGAGCCCTTCTGACCCGCCCGCCGGCGAACCGGAGGAGTCCGGACAAAGGCCGCGGCGCAGAACCGCGGCCGCTCGCCCCAGCGTCCTCACCAGTGACAACAGCCCCTCAGGACGCAGGAGAAGACCGCTTGATGTCGCGCACCGCCCAGGACGACCGCCCCGTGCCCCCGACGGGCGACGGCCCGCGCCGCGGCATCGTCCCAACGGCGTTCGGCGTCCTGCGGCGGCACCGGGCGCAGCTGGCGGGCGCGACGGTACGGGTCGTCGGCCTGTCCGGCCTTGTCTGGCTGCTGCTGACGGCCGCGGTCTTCGCGCTCTCCTGGCAGCTGTTCACCACCATGCGCAACAGGGTCCTGTACTACCACTACAACGAGGATCCGTATCTGCACGACCACAGCGACCTGGTGCTCGTCGCCCTCTGGACGCTCCCGCTGTTCCTGCTCCTGCTCGGGACCGGCAGCGCGACCCTGCAGTGGGTGTGCTCGCGCGCCGTCGCGGCGGGGACGGACGAGCGCCGCCCGGAGCGGCCCCGGCTGCGGCCGATGCTGACCGTGTATCTGCTGCGCGGGTTCATCGTGTGGACGCTGCCCCTGGTCGCCTACGAAGTGGCGCACCGGCTCACCGGCTCCCAGCTCGACACCCCGCTGCCCCTGGAGCGCGACTCGTGGGCGTACGCCTTCGTGTCGAACCTCCCATTGGCGGCCCTGGTGGTGGCCGCCGTCCTGCGGCTCGCGCTGGCCCTCGCCCCGGCGGCCGTGGCCGACGGGCTCGGCGCGCGGGCGGCGCTGCGCCGGTCGTGGCGGCAGACGACGACGCTCGCCGGAAGCGTGCGGGTGCTCGCCCTCGCGGTGCCGCTCGCCGTCGTCGTCGCCGCCGTGCTGCGCCTGGTGGTGCAGGTCGCCCTGCCGCTGCGGCCCGCCGTGCGGGGGCTGGTCGAAGGGGCCACGGGCAACTTCTTCGCCGGCTACTACGCGGGCCTCCTCGCCCCCGTCATCGTCGGCATCCTGTGCGCCGCGGCTCTGGTCCTGCCCGTCAGCTGCACCGTCCTCGCGGTCCTGCACGACCGGCTGCCCGCGCGCAGCCCGGCGTCCAACGCGCTGTAACGCTCATCGCGCCCGCACCCCCGGCCCCACCGGTCGATGAGTTACGTTCGCGAGCAGGGCGGCGGCCCCGCCCTGTCGCTCCCCACGCGGCCCCGCATCCGTCATCGGCCCCTTTGGAGGCACTCATGACTCTGCTCGCCCCCGCACTCTGGTCCGGCAAGGCCGCCGTCGGCGGCTGGTCCACTCCGACGGGCGGCACGGCCGACGTCGTCGAGCCCGCCACCGGCGAGGTGCTGGACAGGATCGGCGTCACCACCGCCGAGGACGTCGCGGTCGCGGCCGAGCGCGCGGCACGCGCCCAGCTCGCCTGGGCCCGCACCCCGTACACCGAGCGCGCCGCCGTGCTGCGCCGGGCCGGTGACCTGTTCACCCGGTACGCCGAGGAGATACAGGGCTGGCTGGTCCGGGAGGCCGGTTCGATCCCCGGCAAGGCCGCCTTCGAGACGACGACCGCGGCCCAGGAGTGCTACGAGGCGGCGGCGCTCGCGTCCCGGCCGCTCGGCGAGGTGCTGCCCTCGGCCGAGCCGCGGCTGAGCTTCGCGCGCCGGGTGCCCGCCGGGGTGGTCGGGGTGATCGCGCCGTTCAACGTGCCGCTGGTCCTCGGCATCCGGTCGGTCGCGCCCGCCCTCGCCCTGGGCAACGCCGTGCTCCTCAAGCCCGATCTGCGGACGGCGGTGTCCGGCGGTGTGGCGATCGTGCGGGTCTTCGAGGAGGCCGGGCTGCCCGAGGACGTGCTGCATCTGCTGCCGGGCGGCGCCGACACCGGTGCCGCGCTCGTGGAGGCGCCACAGGTGCGGGTCGTCTCGTTCACCGGCTCGACCGCCGCTGGCCGCGCGGTGGGCGCGGCGGCCGCCCGCCACCTCAAGCGGGCCCACCTCGAACTCGGCGGCAACTCCGCGCTGATCGTGCTGCCCGACGCCGATCTGGAGCGCGCCGCGTCGACGGCCGCCTGGGGCTCCTTCTTCCACCAGGGCCAGGTCTGCATGACCACGGGGCGGCACCTCGTGCACTCCGACGTCGCCGACGAGTACGTCGAGCGGCTGGCGGAGAAGGCCGCCCACCTGCCGGTCGGCGACCCGCACAAGGAGCAGGTCGCGCTCGGTCCCGTCATCGACGCCGGACAGCGCGACAAGATCCACGCGCTGGTCACGGCCAGCGTCGACGGCGGCGCGCGCCTCGCGGCCGGCGGCACCTACGAGGAGCTGTTCTACCGGCCGACCGTCCTCACCGGCGTCACCGACGCCTCGCCCGCGTACGCGGAGGAGGTCTTCGGGCCGGTGGCCCCGGTGCGGGTCTACGCGGACGAGGACGAGGCCGTGGCGCTGGCCACGGCATCCTCGTACGGCCTTTCCCTGGGCATTCTCACCCGGGACGTGATGCGCGGCCTCGACCTCGCCGAGCGGATCCCGACGGGGCTGGTCCACATCAACGACCAGACGGTCAACGACGAGGCGGTGGCGCCGTTCGGCGGCGTCGCCGCGTCCGGGACCGGGGCGCGGTTCGGCGGCGCCGCCAACATCGAGGCGTTCACGGAGACCCGCTGGATCACGGCCCGGTCGGCACCGGCGGCCTATCCCTTCTGATCCCTTCTGATCCCTTCTGATCCGGCGTCAGCGCGCGAGCGCGCCCATCGGGTCCCAGGCCGGGAGGACGATCGGCGGCTCGGCGAGGGCCTCGGCGAGCTCCGGCGGCAGCGCGGAGCGGCGCACCGCGACCTCGAAGACGTGCTCGCCGAACCAGGAGTCGTTCATCGTCCAGAAGCCCTTGTCGGCCTTCTCGCCGCCCCAGCTGTTCTCGACCCGCCAGCGGCGCGGTTCGTCGTCCACCACGTCCACGCCGGTGAACAGCATGGCGTGCGTCATCTGCGTCTCGTGGTGGAGCAGCCGCTCCGCCTTGTCCATCGCGAACGGCGCGTCGTAGACGGCCTCGTAGTCGTACAGGTTCGCGTCCCAGAGACCGAGGTCGGCGCGCATCATCCGGCCGACGTCGCAACCGAACCAGACCGGCTCGCCGCCGACGACGGCGTCCATGGTGAGCCGCTTGAGGAGGTCCATCTCCACGTTCAGATAGACCACGGGCGGGGCCTCGACGACGTTCCCCAGGTGCTCGACGGTGAAGGTCCTGCCGGCCGGGCTCGACTCCCGCGGGTCGTGGACGAGGCACACGTACTCGTCGAGGGGTATCCGGACGTACGCGGCGGCGAACTCGGCCGGGGTCAGCCAGCCCTCGCGGTGGAACTCCTGGTCCTTGTCCCGCCACTGCCACAGGAACCGCCGCGGGGGCGTGCCGAGGTGGATGCTGAGCACGCGGTGCACGGCGGCGAGCACGTCGGCCTTGTGCTCGCGCTGCGCCTCGGTCCCGTCGGCGGCCAGCCGGCGCAGGTCCCGGGCGCCGCGCCGCAGCAGGCTCTTCAGCGCCCGGTTCATCGGCCCGGTGGCGGACGAGCTCTCGGTCTCCGGCATGGCCGTCTTCGGTACGAGTCCGTGCTTGGCGACCAGCGCCACGAACATGTTCCACTGTCCGCCGTCGCTGATGGGGTCGCCGAGCAGATGCGCCACCGTCCGGTCGTCGACGTCGGCGCCGGAGGTGTCGATGACGGACTCCAGGAAGTAGTTCGCCCGCTCGAACTTGTCCCACCAGAGCACGTAGTTCTGGGAGAACTCGAAGTCCTTCACGCCGAGTTCACGCGCGGCGCCGACCCGCAGCAGGTTGAGGCCGGCGAACATCCAGCAGCGGCCGCTCTTCTTCTGGTTGGTGACCTTCCAGTCGTCCAGGTGGTGGGAGACCGAGTGGTCGGCGGCGGTCACGATCCGCCGGTCCAGGGCGATGTCGTCCACCGGCGTCTGGGTCACGGCGTTCTGCATCAGCCGGTTCGCCGGCCGGGCGGCGAACTCCTTCTCGAACATCTCGATGCGTGCCGGGGTGAGGCTGCGGTCGTCGGTCTGGGGAGAGTGAGGGTTTCCGAGCGTCACGGTGATCCGCTTCCAGTTCTCTTGACGGCCCGTGTTCGCGCGGGCCTGGGACAGGCAGGAGGGAGAACGCGGTTTCACCGTTCCACGGCTTTTCTGCCGCAGTCAACGGCGTTCAGGCACCGTTCGCGCCGAGCCATTCGGCCGTGACCTGGTCGGTGTGCGCGCCGAGGGCGGGGCTCGGTGCCGTCGGGGCCGGGGCCGTCTCCCGCCCGTGCGGGCCGAAGTGGGCGGGCTGGCGGAGATAGGGGGTGCGGCCGAGGACGGGGTGGTCGAACTCTCCGACCAGACCGCGCTGTCGGATCTGCTCGCTGTCGAGGGCCTGGGCGAGGTCCTGGATCGGGGCGGCCGGCACGCCCTCCGCCCGGGCCAGCTTCAGCGCTTCCTCGGTGCTCAGCCCGCCGGACCACTCCTCGGTGATCCGGCGCACCTCGTCCCTGTTGCGGGTCCGGACGGTGTCGTCGTGGAAGCGCGGGTCCGCGGGCAGGTCGGGGCGGCCCACGAGCCGCGCGAACCGGGCGAAGACACCGTCGGATGCGACGGCGACGGCGAGGATTCCGTCGGCGGTGCGGTAGGTGTCGAAGGGGGTGGAGACCGGATGCCGGTTGCCGACCCGTCCGGGCAGGTCGCCGGTCGCCGTGAGCAGGCTCATCGCCGTCACCTGCAACGAGACGAGCGAGTCGAGCATGGCGACGTCGACGTGCCGGCCGCGGCCGGTGCGCTCCCGGTCGAACAGGGCGGCGCCGACGGCCCAGGAGGCGAAGAGCCCGGCGATCAGGTCGCCGACGGACTCGCCCACCCTGGTCGGCGGCCCGTCGGGGGTGCCGGTGCCGGCCATCAGGCCCGACATGGCCTGCACGATCAGGTCGTAGGCGGGGTGATTGCGCATCGGCCCGCTCTGTCCGAACCCGGAGATGCTCGCGTAGACCAGGCGCGGGTTGACCGTGGAGAGCGCGGCGTGGTCGATGCCGAGGCGTTCGGCGACGCCGGGGCGGTAGTTCTCGACGAGGACGTCGGCGCGCTCGGCCAGGCGCAGCAGCAGCGCGTGGCCGTCGGGGTTCTTCAGGTCGAGCACGATGCTGCGCTTGCCCCGGTTGAGCTGGGCGAAGTACACGCTCTCGCCGTCCCGGAAGGGGCCGAGGTGCCGGGCGTCGTCCCCGGTGGGCGGTTCGACCTTGACGACGTCGGCGCCGAGGTCGGCCAGCAGGGAGGTGCAGTACGGGCCGGCCAGCACCCGGCTGAGGTCGAGCACCCGCAGGCCCTGGAAGACAGTCATCGTGTCGCGCCTTTCCGTTCGTGAGGCCGCGGGGGTGGACGGCCCGCGGCAACCGGAACGTATGCGGACGCGGTCCGGGGCGTCGATGTGCGCGTGCACGAAGCACGGGCCGATCCTCGTGCGCGCGCACCTTGGCGCGGGGCGGGGCGGTGCGCGGCAATGGACCGGCCTTGATGGACGCACCCCGAAGGAGCACGGCATGACGCCGTTTCTGCTGCCCCCGATGTACGACGAGTTCCGCGCCGCGGCCCGCGCCTTCGCCGAGAAGGAGCTGGCTCCCCGGGCGGCGGAGACCGATGAGCGGGCCGAGTTCCCGCACGACAACTACCGGCGGATGGTCGCCGCGGGCCTGCACGCGCCGGGTGTGCCGGAGGAGTTCGGGGGCGACGGGATGGACGCGATCGCAGCGGCCATCGCGGTGGAGGAGGTGGCGCGGGCCTGCGCGTCCTCGTCGACGATCCAGACGTCCAACAAGCTCGGTGTCACACCGCTGTTGCTGGCCGGTACGCCGGAGCAGCGCGGCCGCTATCTGCCCGAGGTCGCCTCGGGCGGGGCGTTGATGGCCTACGCGATCAGTGAGCGGGAGGCGGGCAGCGACGTCGGCGCGATGCGCTGCCGGGCCGCCGCCGACGGGGACGGCTGGGTGCTGGACGGGGTGAAGACGTGGATCACCTCGGCGGGCGTCGCCAAGTATCTGATCGTGTTCGCGGTCACCGACCCGGAGGCGGGCTCGCGCGGCATCTCGGCGTTCGTCGTGCACGCGGACGACGCCGGGATCTCGTACGGCGAGCCGGAGCGGAAGATGGGGCTGAAGGGCTCGGTCACCCGCGAGGTCTACTTCGACGGCTGCCGGATCCCCGGCGACCGGCTGCTCGGCGAGCGCGGCAAGGGGCTGCGCCTCGCGCTGGGCACGCTGGACCACACCCGGGTCTCGGTGGGCGCGCAGGCGCTGGGCATCGCGCAGGGCGCCCTCGATCTGGCGACCGGCTATGTGCGCGAGCGCCGCCAGTTCGGGCAGGCGATCGCGGACTTCCAGGGGGTGCGGTTCATGCTCGCCGACATGGCGATGAAGGTGGAGTCGGCCCGGCAGATGGTCTACGCGGCCGCCGCGCGCAGCAGCGTGAACGCCGACGACCTGACGTACTTCGGCGCGGCCGCCAAGTGTCTGGCCTCCGACACCGCCATGTCGGTCACGACCGACGCGGTGCAGTTGCTCGGCGGCTACGGCTACACGAAGGACTTCCCGGCCGAGCGGATGATGCGCGACGCGAAGATCACGCAGATCTACGAGGGCACGAACCAGATCCAGCGGATCGTGGTGTCGCGCAAGCTGCTGCGCTGAGCCCGGGTCAGCCCGCCGCCGGATCCGCGTCGAGGGCGGTCAGGGCCAGCCACAGTTCGAGCCGGTCGGTCAGCCGGTCGAGGTCGCGGCCGGTGAGCTGTTCGATCAGCTGGAGCCGGTAGCGCAGGCTGTTGCGGTGCAGCGTGAGCGCCGCGGCGGTGGCGGCGGAGGCGCAGTCGTGGGCGAGGTAGGTCCGCAGGGTGGTGAGGAGGTCGGCGTGCTGGGCCTCGTCGTGGCGCAGCAGCGGGGCGAGTACCCCGGTGCCGAGTTCGCGCAGTGGCAGGTCCAGGTTGCCCAGCAGCAGGCCGGCGAGGCTGAGCGGTGCGGCCCGGTGCACGCCGGGTCCGGTCCGTGCGGCCTGGCGGGCCTCGAAGTAGCCGAGTCGCAGCCCGGTCACCCCGCGCCGGGGTGCGCCGAGGCCGACGCGGACCTGCGGGTCGAGCAGGGTCAGATGGCCGGCGACGGTGCGGGCGGCGGCCTCGGCGTCGACGCCGTCCGGTACGACGACGGTCACCGTGTCGTCGATGAGGGCGGTGGGCAGCCGGTCGCCCTCGCGTTCGAGGAGCGGGCCGAGGGTCCAGGGCAGGCTGCGCAGCTGGGCGGGGTCCCCGTCGACACGGGCGACCACGACCGTGTGCGGGCCGTCGACGGGCAGGTGGTGGGCGGCGAGCCGGCGGCGGGCGTCGGCGTCCGGGATCGTGCGGTGCAGGACGTCCTCGAGGAGCTGGCCGAGCAGTTCCCGGCGGCCGGTCAGCACGGCCTGGTGCCGGGCCACCTCCAGGCCGAGGATGCTCGTCGCGAACGACAGCACGTCGCCGCGCGGGGTGGCCCGGCGGGTGCAGAGGCGGGCGACCGGTACGCCGTCGACCTCGATCGGCACGGAGGCGCCGTGGCTCTCGCCCGCCGCGTCGCCGTCCGGCCAGGCGGAGGAGGCGGGGTGGCGGGCGAGGACCCTCCCGCCCGGCTCCACCACGGCGACCGGGCCCGCGCCCAGCTGCCGGTACAGCTGGCGGAGCAGCCCGCGCAGCCCGTGTCCGGAGAGCAGCTCCCGCATCAGCTCGTCCTGCACCGCGGCGGCGGCGCGCACGGCGTCGTACTGCTCGGCAAACGTCTGCTCGGCCACCCAGTGGCTGATCTGCGCGAACGGCACCTCGACCGGTGACCGCAGCAGCGCGAGCCCGACCCGCTCGGCGGTCTCGACGACGACGGCGGGGACCGACTCGTGGACGAGTCCCGTCCCGACGCACAGCGCGGCGACGGGCAGCTCGGCGAGCCGCTCGAGCAGCCCGGTCCACTCGTCCTCGTCCCGGTCGAGCAGTCCGGTGGTCATCACCAGCTCACCACCGCGCAGGAAGGGCAGCGGGTCCGGCAGCTCCGTGGTGGAGACCCAGCGGATCCGCCGCTCGGTGTCGGCGCAGTGGCTGGTCAGCGCGGTGAGCCGGAGGGCGGGCTGGGCCACGAGGTCGGGTACGGAGACGGCCATCAGCCGATTGTGCAGCAGCGTGCCCGCTCGGGGTTCGGCGGGCCGGACCGGGGGTTCCCCGCGACGGCCGTCACCGTCCGGCCGCCACCGCCACCCCCGCGACCAGTTCGGTCCCGGTGGCCGCCCGCACCTGGTCGAGCCCGACCCCGGGCGCCAGCTCCGTCACGGTGATCGCGTCGCCGGTGAGGTCGAAGACGCCGAGGTCGGTGATGACCCGGTGCACGCAGGCCTGCCCGGTGAGGGGCAGCGTGCACTCCTGGACGATCTTGGGGCTGCCGTCGCGGGCCGTGTGTTCCATCAGGACGACGACGCGGCGGGCTCCGTGCACCAGGTCCATGGCACCGCCCATGCCCTTGATCATCTTGCCGGGGACGGACCAGTTGGCGAGGTCGCCGCGGGCGGAGACCTGGAGGGCGCCGAGGATCGCGGTGTCGATGTGGCCGCCGCGGATCATCCCGAAGGAGAGCGCCGAGTCGAAGAAGGCGGCGCCCGGCGCGAGGGTGACGGTCTCCTTGCCCGCGTTGATCAGGTCGGGGTCGACCTCGTGGTCGTAGGGGTAGGGGCCGACGCCGAGGATGCCGTTCTCGGAGTGCAGGACGACGTCGACGCCGGGAGGTAGGTGGTTGGGGACGAGGGTCGGCAGGCCGATGCCGAGGTTGACGTAACTGCCGTCGGTCAGTTCGGCGGCGGCCCGCGCGGCCATCGCGTCTCGGTTCCAGGGCATCAGCAGCGCACCGTCGCCTTCTCGATGGACTTGTCGGCGGCCTCGGCGGGGGTGAGCGGCACGACCCGCTGGACGAAGACGCCGGGCAGGTGGATCTCGTCGGGGTCGAGGGTGCCGGGTGCGACCAGTTCCTCGACCTCGGCCACGGTGACGGCGCCCGCCATCGCGGCGAGCGGGTTGAAGTTGCGGGCCGAGCGGTGGAAGACGAGGTTGCCGTGGGTGTCTCCCCGGGCGGCCCGGACGAGGGCGAAGTCGGTGGTGATGGCGGGCTCCAGGAGGTAGGAGCGGCCGCCGAAGTCGCGCCGCTCCTTGGGCGGTGAGGCGACGGCGACGCTCCCGTCGGGGGCGTGGCGCCAGGGCAGTCCGCCGTCGGCGATCTGGGTGCCGACGCCGGCCGGGGTGTAGAAGGCGGGGATGCCGCAGCCGCCCGCGCGCAGCCGTTCGGCGAGGGTGCCCTGCGGGATCAGCTCGACCTCCAGTTCGCCCGCGAGGTACTGGCGGGCGAACTCCTTGTTCTCGCCGACGTAGGAGGCGGTGACCCGACCGATCCGGTGGTCGGCGAGCAGCACGCCGAGGCCGTGGCCGTCGGTGCCGCAGTTGTTGGAGACGACGGCCAGGCCGGTGGCCGGGCCCTGGTGCAGGGCGCGGATCAGTGCCGTCGGGATGCCGCAGAGGCCGAAGCCGCCGACGGCGAGGGTCGCGCCGTCGGGGATGTCGGCGACGGCGGTCGCGGCGTCGGTCACCTTGTTCATCGCGGCCCACCGCCCGCCGTGATCCGTCCGGTGACCTCGCCGAACCCGATGCGGGTGGTGCCGGGTCCCGGCGCGGTGGCGGTGATGGTCACCTCGTCGCCGTCCTCCAGGAAGGTGCGGGTGGTGCCGTCGGGGAGGGTGAGGGGTTCCTGTCCGTTCCAGCTCAGCTCCATCAGGGAGCCGCGCTGGCCGGGGTCGGGACCGCTGACGGTGCCGGAGGCGTAGAAGTCGCCGGGCCGCAGCGAGGCGCCGTTGACGGTGAGGTGGGCGAGCATCTGCGCCGGGGTCCAGTACATGGCGGTGAACGGCGGGCGGGCGACGAGGTGTCCGTTGAGCCGGACCTCGAGGGCGAGGTCGAGGCCCCAGTCCGCGCCGTCGCGCAGGTAGTCCTGGAGGGGTGCGGTGCGGGTGGGCGGTGCGACGCGGGCGGCGTCCAGTGCGTCGAGCGGGACGATCCACGGGGAGACGGAGGTCGCGAAGGACTTGGCGAGGAAGGGGCCGAGCGGCACGTACTCCCAGGCCTGGAGGTCGCGGGCGCTCCAGTCGTTGACGAGGCAGACGCCGAAGACGTGGTCGGCGAAGTCGTCGACGGACACGGAGGTGCCGAGCGGGGTGCCGGTGCCGACGACGAAGCCGACCTCGGCCTCGATGTCCAGCTTGCGGCTGGGTCCGACGACGGGCGCGTCCGTGCCGGGCGGCCGGGTCTGGCCGTGCGGGCGGGCGATGTCGGTGCCGGAGACGACGAGGGTGCCGGCGCGTCCGTGGTAGCCGATCGGGAGGTGCTTCCACTGCGGGGTGAGCGGTTCCTGGCCGGGGCGCAGCATCCGTCCGATGTTGGCGGCGTGGTGCTCGGAGGCGTAGAAGTCGACGTAGTCGGCGGCCTCGAAGGGCAGGAACAGCTCGACGTCGGCGCGGCGGTGCAGCGCGGGTTCGGCGTCGGCGCGGCGGGCGGGGTCGGTGAGCAGGGCGACGATGTCGGCCCGGACGCGCTGCCAGCGGTCCCGGCCCTGGGCGAGGAACGCGTTGAGGGCGGGCCGGGCGAAGGTGTCGTCGCCGAGGGCGGCGGCGAGGTCGAGGACGTGGTCGCCGACGGCGACACCGACGCGGCGGACTCCGTCGGCGGGCGCGAACACCCCGTACGGCAGGTTGTGCAGGGGGAACGGCGAACCGTCGGGTATCGGTACCCAGCTGTCGGGGGTCATCGGGCGAGGTCCTTTCGGGTGGGGTCGAGGACGGTGGCGGCCTCGGTCACCGGGGTGGCGGTGGAGCAGGAGCCGTAGGAGACGAACAGGTCGCGCACGACGACATCGGGCTCCAACTGCCTCACGGAGTCGGCCAGTCGGGCCGGGTCGGTGATCTCCAGTTCGGCGCGGACGGCGTCCGGGTCGCCGGTGGTGCGGGCGGTCGCGGTGGCGAGCAGCAGGTTGAGGTAGCCGTGGTGGGTGAAGCCGGTGGCCGGGTCGTGGTGGCGGACGGCGCGGTGGAGTCCGGCGGTGGCCTTGAAGGGGACCCGGGCGCCCGCGCAGGCGACGAGGAAGCGGGCGACGTCGGCGGTGCTCGGGAACAGGTCGGCGCGGACACCGCCGCAGCGCAGTTTCGCTCCCGTCGTGCGGTCCGCCGTGCGGGGCAGGGCGGCGAGGAGCGCGTGGATTCCCGAGGGTGCGGCGGGTTCGAGGAACACGGGAGCGTCGGTGTCGCGGAGCGCGTCGAGGACGGCGGGCACGGCGTCGGCGGGCTCGGCGCCGAAGACCGTCACGGGGGCTTCGACGAGAGCGAGGGTGAGCCGGGGATCGGCGGCGATCGTGGCGACGGCCCGCGCGAGGCGGCCGCCCGGGTCGTCCGCCGGGCCGCCGTCGGCGATCAGGCCGAGCGCGAAACGGTCCCCGGGCCGGAGGTGGCCGCGGATCTCGTCCAACCGGCTTGCCGGGACGAGGAGTCGGTGGCTGTGCAGGGGATGCCCGGCGGCCCGGTCGGCGCGGTGCCGGCGGACGGCGGCGGGCGGTGCGAGCGCCGTCGGCGGGAAGAGCCCGGCGTCGTCGACGAGCCGGTCGAGGAGCCCGGTCATGCGGCGGGCCCCCGTCCGGCCCAGGTCCAGGCATAGCCGGGGTCGTCGGCGGCGAGGGCGCCCTCGCCGAGTTCGAGCGGGCGGAACGTGTCGACCATGACGGCGAGTTCGTCGAAGGACTCGGCGCCGATGCTGCGTTCGTAGGCGCCGGGCTGCGGGCCGTGGGCGTGGCCGCCGGGGTGCAGGGACACGGAGCCCTGGCCGATGCCGGAGCCCTTGCGGGCCTCGTAGTCGCCGCCGCAGTAGAACATCACCTCGTCGCTGTCGACGTTGGAGTGGTAGTAGGGCACCGGGATGGCGAGCGGGTGGTAGTCGACCTTGCGGGGCACGAAGTTGCAGATGACGAAGTTGTCGCCCTCGAAGACCTGGTGGGCGGGCGGCGGCTGGTGGACGCGGCCGGTGATCGGCTCGAAGTCGTGGATGCTGAACGTGTACGGGTACAGGCAGCCGTCCCAGCCGACGACGTCGAAGGGGTGGGTGGCCTGGGTGTGCACGGTGCCGACGATCTCGCCCCGGGCACCGCGGTGCTTCACGTACACGTCGACGTCGGTGGTGCCGTCGTCCTCGGCGAGCAGCGGGCCCTCGGGGCCGTGCAGGTCGCGTTCGCAGAACGGCGCGTGTTCGAGGAGCTGGCCGTGGCGGGAGAGGTAGCGGCGGGCGGGCGCGATGTGCGAGTTGGCCTCGACGCAGTACAGGCGCAGCGGTCCGTCGCCGGTGGGCAGCCAGCGGTGGGTGGTGGCGCGCGGCAGGACCACGTAGTCGCCGGGGCGGACGTCGAGGACGCCGAAGACGGTCTCGACGCGTGCGGTGCCGCTCTCGACGTACACGCACTCGTCGCCGATGCCGTTGCGGTAGTACGGGGAGGGGGCGCCGGTCACCGCGTAGGAGATCCTCACGTCGCCGTTGCCGAGCAGCAGGCGGCGGCCGGTGACGGCGTCGGCGGTGCGCCAGTCCTCGCCCCGGGTCAGCGAGTGGAGCGTGAGATGGCGGGGCTTGAGGGGGTGGTTGGCGACGGTGTCCTGGCCGGTGAGGTCCCAGGGGCGGGCGTCCGTGATCGCGGAGGGGATCTCGCGGTGGTAAAGGAGGGAGGAGTCGGCGGAGAAGCCCTCCTCCCCCATCAGCTCCTCGAAGCGCAGCCGGCCGTCCGCGTCGCGGTGCTGGGTGTGGCGCTTGGGGGGTACGTCGCCGACGCTGCGGTAGTGCGGCATGGTGGTTCCTCGGTTCGGTGGAGGCCCGGGGCCGCGCGCGGCCCCGGGGCGTGTCGTGCGGTCGTCAGACGGCGGTCCTGGCGGGCGCCGGTGCCGGGGTGCCCGCGTCGGGCTCGCGCTCGCGGGGCACCTTGAGGAAGGCGAGCATCACGGCGCACACGACGAGACAGCCGATCGGGAAGTACAGGCCGACGGTGACGTCGTCGGCGGTGGCGTTCTTGCCGATGAGGTAGGGGCTGACGAAACCGCCCAGCGCCGCGATGGAGTTGATCCCGGCGAGGCCGACCGCGGTCTCCTTGCGGGGCAGGACGCGGGCGGCGAGCGCCCAGTACGGCGCCATGTAGCCGAGGACGCCGACGGCGACCATGCTCAGGCAGATCAGGGCCATGGCCGGGGTGTGCCGGAAGACGATGGTGCCGAGCAGTCCGAGGGCGGCGAGCAGCATCAGGCCGATGACGTGGAGGCGGCGTTCCCCGGTGCGGTCGGAGGTGCGGGCGACGATGAGCATGCCGACGGCGCCGACGAGGAAGGGGATGGCGCCGAGCAGACCGATGCTCGTGGAGGAGTACGAGGGGTCGAGCTGCTGGACGATCTTCGGCAGGAAGAACGTGAAGCCGTACAGACCGCAGGCGGCGAAGAAGTTGGCGGCGGCCAGGTAGAGGATCTTGCGGTTCTTCAGGGCGCTGAGCTGACCGCGGAAGGTCTCCTTCTCTGGGGTCTCGCCGACGTACTCCTTGTCGATCTCCGACTGGAGCCAGGTGCGCTCGTCGGGGGTCAGGAAGCGGGCGTCGGCGGGCTTGTCGGGCAGCCAGACGAGCGTGACGATGCCGATCAGGATGGCGGGCGCACCCTGGAGGATGAAGACCCAGCGCCAACTGCTCAGGTCGAGCCAGTGGGCGTGGTCGAGGATCCAGCCGCCGGTCATGCTGCCGAGGATCATCGCGATCGGCTGGGCGAGCGCCATCATGGCGATGGCCTGTCCGCGTTCCTTCCCCCGGTACCAGAACGTCAGGTACAGCAGCAGGCCGGGGAAGAGGCCGGCCTCGGCGATGCCGAGCGCGATCCGGGCGACGTACAGGTGGGTGACGCTGTCGACGAAGCCCGTGACGACGGTGACCAGGCCCCAGCTGATGGCGATGCGGGCGAGCCAGAGCCGGGCTCCGACCTTCTTCAGCATCATGTTGCTGGGGATCTCCAGCACGACGTACGCCAGGAAGAAGACGGAGGCGACGGCGCCGAAGGTGGCGGTGGTGATGCCCAGGTCGTCCCGCATGCCGAGTTCGGCATAGCTGATGTTTGACCTGTCCATGTAGTTGAAGACGTACAGCAGGCCCACGATCGGGAAGATCCGGAGCGTGACCTTGCGGATGGTTCTCGTGCCGGGGTCGCTGGCCTCGACGTTGAGGTTCGCCATGACGGCTCCAAGGGGATGAGGGAGGAGTTCCGAAGAGGGGCTAGGCGGCCCGGGCGGCGTTGACGCCTGCGATGCGGCCCATGGTCAGTGCGTTGGCGACGGCGTTGCCGCCGCCGACGTAGCGCATGCCGAGGACGCCGCCGCCGGCCTCACCGGCGGCGAACAGTCCGGGTATGGGGGTGCCGGTGCGGTCGAGCACGGCGGCGCGCGGGTCGATCTCCAACCCGGCGTGGGTGCAGACCAGTTCGGCGGGCAGGACGCGGGCCGCGTAGTACGGGGCCTGCGCGAGGGGGTCGGGGCGCTGCTCCGCGCCCTTGGCGGCGAGGGTCTGCTCGCGCCGGAACTCGGGGTCGGTGCCGGTGGCGGGCAGTCCCGCGTTCCAGCGGGCGACGGTCGCGGTGAGGGCCTCCGCGGGTACGCCGATGGCGGCGGCCAGCGTCGGCAGGTCGGCGGCGCTCGCCAGCCGGCCGGCGGCCGCTTCGGCGGCGACGCGGTCGGGGGTCCAGTCGGCGTAGCCGGTGGGCAGGCCGACCCGGGCCCGCTCGTCGAAGACGGTCCAGACCGGGCCGTCCTGGGCGAGGATGGTGCCGCCCGAGACGGCGTAGGAGGCGTCCTCGTCCATGAAGCGGCGGCCCGCGCCGTTCACGTTGATCCGGGAGACGGGCGGGAATCCGGCCTGCCAGTGGTGGTGGCGCTGGAAGTAGGCGGTGGGGAGCATCAGCCCCCAGCCGTCGCCGGTCACCGCGCCGCCGGTCTGTTCGGCGAAGGCGAGGTGGTCGCCGCGGCTGCCGGGGGCGGCGACGACGAACAGGGAGTCGCCCGCGTCGAGCGCCTCCGGGTAGTGGCGGCGCAGCAGTTCGGGGTTCTGGGCGAAGCCGCCGCTGGCGACGACGACGGCGCGGGCGCGCACCTCGATGCCGTCGGCCTCGACGCCGACGACGCGGCCGTCCTCGTACAGCAGGCGCTCGACGCGCGTGTTGAGGACGGCCTCGACACCGTGGGCCTTGCGGGCCTTGTCGAGGACCTGGACGAGTCCGTAGCCCTGGTCGCGGGGTACGTGGCCGCGCCAGACGTCCTCGACGCCGGCCCGGGACAGGCCCGGGGTGTGGGCGTCGGAGGAGAGGGCGGCGGGCACGTCGAGGCCGAGGCCGATCATCCACTCCAGCATCGGCCCGGCGGCGGCGCAGAAGGCGTGCACGAGGCCGGGGTTGAGCTGCCACTGGTTGAGGTCCATGTAGTGCTGGAAGTGGCGCTCGGCGCTGTCGTCGACGCCGAGGGCGCGCTGCACGCTGGTGCCGGCGGCGGTGATCAGGCCGGCGGACAGCTGGGTGGAGCCGCCGAGTTCCTTCTCGGACTCGAACACGAGGACGTTCGCGCCGTGTTCGGCGGCGCTCACGGCGGCGGCGAGTCCGGCGCCGCCGCCGCCCACCACGATGACGTCGAGAGCGTCGAGGTCGGTCATCACAGGGCTCCTTCGGCGTCGGCGACGATGCGGTGGTAGAGGCCGTTGGAGACCAGGCCGCCGTCGAGGGTGACCTCGGCGCCGGTCATGTAGGCGCTGCGGTCGCTCAGCAGGAACAGCACGGCGTCGGTGATCTCGGCGGGGGTGGCGAGGCGGCCGGCGGGGATGCTGCGGCGGGCGGAGTCGACGAAGTCATCGGATCCGGCGAGCAGCCCGGTGTCGACCAGGCCGGGGTGCAGGGAGTTGACGCGGATGCCCCAGGCGGCCAGCTCCCCGGCGGCGGACTTCGACAGGCCGGTCAGGCCCCACTTGCTCGCGGAGTAGGAGGGCGAGAAGTAGCCGATCTGGCCGGAGATGGAGGAGATGTTGACGATCGCGCCGCCGCCGGAGTCCCGCATGAGCGGGGCGACGGCCTGCATGCCGTGGAAGGCGCCGGTGAGGTTGATGCCGAGGACGCGGTCCCAGACCTCTTCGGTGGTGTCCATGAAGCGCAGCCGCCGGGAGACGCCCGCGTTGTTGACCAGTCCGTCCAGGCGGCCGTCGGCGGCGCGCACGGCGTCGGTGACGGTGCGCCAGGCGGCGGAGTCGGTGACGTCCAGGCGGTGGGCGGTGGCCCGGCCGCCCTCCTCGGTGATCTCCCGGACGAGCGGCTCGCAGTCGGCCACGTCGGCCAGGTGCACATGGCTGCCGCGGCGGGCCAGCGCGCGGGCGTGCTCGGCGCCCATGCCGTTCGCGGCCCCGGTGACCAGGACCGCGGCCGGGTAGCGCACCGGCTCCGCGTAGGGGGCGGCCATGGTGGCGGGCTCAGACATGGCGGGAGCCGCCGTCCACGGCGATGCTGTGCCCGGTGACGTAGCGGGCACTGTCGGAGAGCAGGAAGAGCAGCACGCCGAGGACTTCCTGCGGGGAGCCGATGCGGTGCAGGGGCACGCTGTCCAGGGCGTGCTTGAGGGCGGCGGGGTCCTCCTGGACCCAGCGGGTCATCTCGGTGTCGATGTAGCCGGGGGCGATGGAGTTGACGCGCAGTCCGAGGTCGCCGAACTCGACGGCCAGGGACTCGGTGAGGTGGGCGACGGAGGCCTTGGAGGCGCAGTAGGCGGCGCGGCCCTTGCGGACGCGGACGGCGGAGACGGACGACATGTTGACGATGGCGCCGCCGGGCCGCAGGTGCCGGGACGCGCTCTGCGAACCGAACAGCACGCCCTGGACGTTGACGCGCAGCACGGCGTCGATCTGCTCCGGCGGGATGTCCTGGGCGAAGGCGTGCGGGAAGATGCCCGCGTTGTTCACCCAGTGGTCGAGGCGGCCGAACTCGGCCGTGGCGAGCGCGGCCAGTTCCTCGTGTCCCGCGGCGTCGGTGACGTCGACGGCGGCGGGCACGACCCGGCCGCGCCGGCCGCCCTCGGGCAGCGCGGCGGTGTCGGCGTTGATCGCCTCGGCGGTGCGCTTCATGGCGTCGAGGTCGATGTCGGCGGCGATCACGTCGACTCCGCGCAGGGCGAGACCCTCGCTGAAGACGGCGCCCATGCCGCGGGCGGCACCGGTCACCACGGCGGCCGTGCCCGCCAGTTCGGGGTAGTGCGCGGTGGGGCGGCGGGGGTCGACGCGGCCGGGCCCGGTGCGGTGGTCGTCCGCTCCGGCGGGGACGGCGGCTGACGTGCTGGCGCTGCTCATGAGGGGTTCCTTCGTCGTTGAAGTACGGGTGCGGGGGCGGGCGGGGTCAGCGGCTGCCGTCGCCGGTGTCGTCGCGGCGGATCCGGCGGGACGCGACCCGCCAGGTGCCGCCGTCGTGGACCACGCGGTCGGTGAGCGTGGTCAGCCGTTCGGTGCGGGGCGGTCCGCCGCGGGGTGTGGCGACGATCTGGAGGTAGCCGAGGACGCGCAGGGCGCCGGGTCCTTCGGTCTCCGCGACCAGGTTGGTGACGACGTGCCGCCGTACGACGCCGTCGGCCTCGGCGGTGGCCGTGAACCGTTCGGCGAACGCGGTGAGGGCGGCGGTGCCGGTGACGGGGGCGGGGTAGCTCGGGGAGTCGAAGGTGGCGTCCGCGGTGAAGGTCGCCGCCCATGCGGCGGCCCGGCCGCCGTCGATGAGATGGCTCTGCCGGCTGTAGAGCTGGTGGATGCGCGCGAGGTCGGCGCTGTCGGGTTCGGCGGGTGCGCGCGGGGTCATGCGGCGTCCCTTCGGCTCGGCCTTCCCCGGGTGGGCCGCTGTCCCGAGCGGCCTGGGCGGGGAGGTTGTCTGGGCACTGCGCTCTGTGCGATAATCGCACTAGCAGTGCGAATAATGTGAGCGTAGGCAGGCTGGCCGAAAACCGTCAAGGGATGAACGCGTGAACCACACAGGTGAGCCCTGGACTCCGCCCGGGATCGTCCTCGACCCGGGGATGTCGAAGACCCTCCATCACGGGCTGCTGATCCTGCGGCTCCTCTCGGAGCATCCGGGGGGTCTGACCGTGGCGGACATCGCCGAGCACATCGGGGTGCACCGGACGGTCGCGCACCGGCTGGTGCGGACCCTGGAGGCGCATCAGCTGTGCCGCAGGGACCATCGCCGGCGGATCGTGCTCGGCACCGGTCTGGTGACCCTCGCCGAGCCGGTGGAGCAGGACCTGCGCACCCTGGCGAGGCCGCTGCTCGACGAACTCGCCGAGGCGACCCGGGCCACTGTCCACCTCATGGTCCGCGAGGGCACCCGGGACATGCGGGCGCTGATGGTGGTGGAGCCGCGCGGGGCGCGGGTGCACGTGTCGTTCCGGCCCGGCCAGACGCACTCGATCGAGCAGGGCTCGGCCGGTCTCGCGCTGCTGGCCGCCGGCCCGCCCCGCGACGGCGAGCGCCCGGAGGTCACCGAGGCCCGGGCCCAGGGCTTCGCGGTCACCGAGGGCGAGGTGATCCCGGCGGTGATCGGCGTGTCGGCGGCCGTCCCGACCCGCCGGGGCGACGCCACGACCAGCATCGGCGTGTCGGTCTTCGAGCGCGACGGCGCCGAGGAGCTGGGCCGGACCGTGGCGGCGACGGCGGCACGGCTCGGCGAACTGCTCGGCTGATCCGGAGCGCGAGAAGGGCCCGAACGGTGCGTTCGGGCCCTTCGGTGTGCGGGTGTTCGGGTCAGACGCGGTCGGCCGCGATCAGGACGTACTGGAAGGACCCGTCCTCGTAGGACTTGATGAACGCCTCCTCGATCCCGGTCACCAGCGACGAGGTGGCGCGCAGCTTCCAGTAGGGCAGGGTGTCCGGGGTGAGGTCGATGACGGCCTGCGGGACGAGGCGGTTGTCGGCCATGGCGCGCAGGTACTCACGGCGCGAGTGGATGTTGCACTCGAAGTGGGCGTTGATCTGGGAGACCCACTTGGAGGGCTGGCCGTAGCGCGGGTTCCAGCAGCCGGTGATGGTGACGTAGCGTCCGCCGACCTTGAGGACGCGGGAGTGCTCCGCGAAGAGGTCGTGCAGGTCGACGTACATGCTCGACTCGTTGTTCCACGACGCCGCGATCTGCCCGGTGTCGAACGGGGTGGAGAGCATGTTGCAGACGCGGGCCCGCACCCGGTCCTGGATGCCGAGTTCGGCGGCGCGGCCGTTGGCGAAGTCCGCCTGCTTGGCGGAGAGGGTGACGCCCTCGACCGAGCAGCCGAAGCGCTGGTTGGCCATCACCATCGAGCCGCCGCGGCCGCAGCCCGCGTCCATCAGGGTGTCGTCGGGCCCGATGTCGCCGAGGTGGTTCATGAGGACGTCGGCCTGGGCGGACTCCAGGCGGTGGAGTTCGGCGATGAGCTTCTGCTCGCTCGCCGGGTCGCCGTCGGCGCCGAGGGCGGCGTGGTCGACGTCGCCGATGCCGTAGTGGTGGTGGTAGAGACCGTCGACGTCACCGAGCCGCAGGTTCACGGGACGGGCCTCGCCGTCCCAGTAGCGGGCGATGTCCCCCTGGTAGGGCGTGGCCGGCTTGGGGACGTGGAGCGAGCGGCCGTTGGAGGGGACGGTGAGTTCGGTGCTGAGCACTAAGGGGTCCAATCTCTTACCAGAAGTCGGGCAGGCTGTAGCGGTAGGTGTTGTTCTGGTGCCAGTGGTGGTTTCCGTCGACCCACGCGGCGACGCCGCGCAGGAAGCGCTGGACGCCCGGCAGGGGCAGTTCGGCGGCCAGGTCGGCCGCTGCGGACTCGAAGTCGCGCATGAGGTCGTTGTGGACCTCGACCGACTTCAGGTAGGCGTCCCGGTCGGAGAGGCCTTCCCGTTCCGCGATGACGACCGGCAGGTTCAAGTGCCGTCCGGGGGCGTCGAGTTCCTTCATGTAGGAGTAGAGGTCGTTGACGATGGTCGTCGCGTTCCCGGCGAGTGCGATGACCTTCTGCATGTCCGGCCGGGCGTGCAGGTCCGCCGGCAGTTCGTAGCCGCCGACGGTGTCGGTGATGGTGGGACAGGGGCGGAAGTTGTTGAACTGGCGCATCGCCAGGTACTCCCACACCTCCGGCACCCGGTCCTCCTGGGCCCAGGAGGCCTCGGCGAGGTAGCCGAGGTGCAGCCGGGCCATGTCGTGCCGGTACCGGTCGGTCTGGGAGGCGCTGCCCACCTGGACGAAGTACTCCATGGCGGAGCGGTACGCGCGGCGTGGGGCGTCGGAGTGCAGGGACTCCGCCCAGTCCGGCTGGTACTCCCGCGTCGTGTACAGGGGGTCGAGCGCGGTGTGGGCGAGGAGCAGCCGCTCGCCGAGTCCCACGGGCGAGCCGCCGTGGTCCTCGCAGTAGCAGTCGTCCACCGCGTTCTCCGCGACCATCAGCCGGGTGGCGATCATCAGGTGCTCGACGGTGGGCGCGTCGGGATGGCAGCCGACCATGTAGCTGCCCACCGAGAAGCCGTCGAACTCCTCGGCCCAGTCGTCGGGATAGAGGGAGACCTCGTCCAGCGCCCAGGACTTGATCCTGCGGCTGACCTCGTCGACCCGCACGGGATCGGGCTCGGGGATCGGGTGGTGGTAGAGGCCGGGAATCGGCTTACCGGTCGCGGCGGCCGGAGCCGGCGCCTCGTCCGGCAGGCTCAGGCGCAGACCGGCCGTGCCGATGCCGCTGGGACCGCGCAGGATCCGCGCGAGATCGATCTCGGGCGGCGCGACGCCGACGGACGGTCCGTCGGGAGACGGCGGCATGACCGGAGACGACGGGACGCCCGGTGGCGACGGAAGGCTCGGTGCCGGCGGAATGCTCGGTGCCGACAGTGCGCTGGGTGCCGACAGTGCGCTGGGTGCGCTCGGTGCGCTCGGTGCCGACAGTGCGCCGAAGGCCGCGCCGATGTCGCGCGCGCGGGCGGCGGCGTCGGCCAGGACCTGCGCTCCGTGGCGGGCGGCCGCTTCCGGCAGGCTCGACTGCGAAGGCGTCTGCTCAGGCGGTGGCATCCATGACTCCTTGGGATCTCCTTGCGTTCCGGAACACCAGGCGTGGTGCCGCCGCTACCTGGGCCAGCGGGAGATCTGCACGTTCTCCAGGACGCCGACCGCGTCCGGCACGAGGATGGCGGCCGAGTAGTAGGTGCTGACGAGGTAGGAGGTGATGGCCTTCTCGTCGACGCCCATGAACCGGACGGAGAGCCCCGGTTCGTACTCGTCGGGCAGTCCGGTCTGCCGCAGTCCGATGACGCCCTGGTCCTCCTCGCCGGTCCGCATGATGAGGATCGAGCTGGTGCGTTCCTTGGTGACGGGGATCTTGTCGCAGGGCAGGATCGGGACGCCGCGCCAGGTCATGACCTGCTCGCCGTGCAGCTCCGTGTTCTCCGGGTAGAGCCCCCGCGCGTTGAACTCGCGGCCGATCGCCGCGATCGTGCGGGGGTGGGCGAGGTAGAACTTCGATCCGCGCCGCCGGGTGAGCAGCGAGTCGAGGTCGTCCGGTGTCGGCGGTCCGGCATGCGTCTGGATGCGCTGTTTGAAGTCGGCGTTGTGCAGCAGCCCGAACTCGCGGTTGTTGATGAGCTCGTGCTCCTGGCGCTCCCGCAGCGCCTCGATGGTGAGCCGGAGTTGCTCCTCGGTCTGGTTCATCGGCACGTTGTAGAGGTCGGCCACCCGGGTGTTGACGCGCAGAATGGTCTGGGCGACCGAGAGTTCGTACTCGCGCGGCTGTGCCTCGTAGTCGACGAAGGCGCCGGGCAGTTCGTGCTCGCCGCGGTGACCGGCCGACATCGCGATCTCCGCCTCGCCGCGGTGGTTCTGCCGCTGCCGCGACCGCGACCGGAACGCGTCGACGTGCTCCCGCAGGCTCGGCGCGCCCGCCAGTACGGAGGCGAAGTCGGCGCGGGACAGGGTGAGCAGGGTGCCGGAGGTCTCGGCGACGGCGGTCTGCTCCCAGCGGGCGTCCTCGTCCAGCAGGGCCTCGTCGCCGAAGCGGTCGCCGTCGGCGAGGACGTCGAGGGTGACGTCGGTGCCGAACTCGCCCGCGGCGAGCTGGCCGACGCGTCCGTGGGCGATCAGGTGCAGCCGGTCCGCCGGTGTGCCGCGCTCGACCAGCGTCTCGCCGGCCCGGAAGTCGCGCTGCTCGCACCGCCCGGCGAGCACGGTGAGGACGTCCACGTCGTCGAAGCCCCGCAGCGGGGCCAGTTCGCCGAGTTCGCGCGGGATGACGCGTACGCGGGAGCCGTCCTGGACGAACTCGACGCTGCCGTCGCCGACGGTGTAGGTCAGACGGCGGTTCACCCGGTAGGTTCCGCCCGTGGTCTCCACCCAGGGGAGCATCCGCAGCAGCCAGCGGGAGCTGATCTCCTGCATCTGCGGGGACGACTTGGTCGTGGTGGAGAGATTGCGGGCGGCCGCCGTGCCCAGACTGGAGGGCCGCGGGGGCTCCGGGCGAGCTTCCGGGATCGAGTCAACTGTCAACGGGGAGCTCTCCAGGTTCAGAGGTAAGTGCCCTCTCGCGGAGGGGAGTTACGGCCGGTTGATCCGGATTGCTCGTGAACGGTAAGCGCGTCCGAGCGCACGGATCCAGGAGAACCGGCTGACATTAACTCGATCCGATGATCGCGCCCGCTGGATGTTTGCGCCCGGCTCTGCCTGCGTACGGGCGCCGGGGGCGCGTGAGTGGTGAAGGGCTTCGCCGAGGTCGTCCGGCGTCACGCCGGACGCGGGGCGAGCGCCTGTACCAGGGCTTCGTTGAGCGGGCCGCGCCCGGACGTCCGCACGGCGAGTTCCGAAAGGACCGCGGGATCCTCGGACTTGGGCACCCTCACGGGCCGCCGTGCTCTACAGCCGTCGCCAGGTCGCTCTCGGACCAGGCGGTGCCCGCAGCGTTGATCCGGACGACCGCCGCGTGTCCGTCCGCGAGCCAGGTCGTGGCGTGCGCGCGGGCGGCCGCCTCGTCCGCGGGGGCGACCGCGTCCCCCAGGTCGATGACGACCGGATCGGCGCCGGAGGCCGCCGCCTTGGCTAAGCGGTCGGGACGGTCGCCGGGGACGAAGCGCAGGCCGCGGGCGGCGGCGATCGAAGGCGCCGGATCCGGCCTCAAGCGAAGGTCACCTCGGCCGTCGCGTGCCGTTCCTCGCGTACGGTCGCGATGCTCAGGTGGGCGCCGTCCGCACGGCGCGTCCCCCGGGCCACGAGGTGTTCGCCGACGAACGCGGGGCTCCGCAGCCGGTACGAGAGCGACCGCACCCGTCGTTCGGGGGCGCCTCGGCGGACGAGTTCCAGCATCAGCAGCGCGAGGAGCGGCCCGTGCACGACGAGACCGGGGTAGCCCTCCTCCGCCCGGCAGTACGGGGCGTCGTAGTGGATGCGGTGCGCGTTGGCGGTGAGGGCGCTGAACCGGAAGAGCAGGCGCTCGTCGGGGCGCAGACGCAGGGTCCAGGGGGCGTCGGCCGGCGGCGCGGACGTCGTGTCGAGGTCCGTCGGGTGCTTCTCCCCCGCGCCGCGCCCGGAGCGGTAGACGATGTCCTGTTCCTCGACGAGGCAGGTCCGTCCGGCCTGCCGGAACTCCTGGCGCTCGGTGACGAAGAGCAGTTCGCCGGTGCGGCCCCGCTTGGGGGTGACCGCCTTCAGGCTGCTGACGCGTTCGGTGGGCTCGCCGAGCAGCAGCGGCGCGGTGACCTCGATGCGGCCGCCGGCGAACATGCGGCGCCGGCCGGGGACCGGCGGCAGGAACCGGGCCTCGCGCAGGTGCCCGTCGGGGCCCAGGTCGCTGTGCGGCGGCCAGTCGAGGAAGTGCAGCCACTGCCAGAGCGGCGGCAGCGGGTCCCCGGCCCGGGCGGCCGGTGCGGGCAGATCGAGGACGGCCGACAGGGCGGCGGCCGGACCGGCGGGCAGAGCGTCCTCGTCCCGGGCCGGGCCGGGATTCCAGGACTCGACGTAGGAGCTGAGGGGTTCGGGGGCGGGTGAGCTGGGGTGCGACACGGGAGGCTCCATTGCGCTCGTCGCGGTGACGGGTGTCGGGCGGCGGAGGACGCCCTCATCATGTGTGGTGACGGGCCGTCGCACGGGTCTGCCGGGTGAACTGGAGCTGCACCGGCTCCGCCGATTCGGCCGACGACGCACCCCGACCGGCCGCCGGGCCGGGCCGCCCGCCCCACCGACCTGGAGGCCCTCGCATGACCGAACCGACCGACCGCGCCGCCGCGCTGCCGCTCGCGGGCATCACCGTCGTCAGCATCGAGCAGGCCGTGGCGGCGCCGTTCGCCACCCGCCAACTGGCCGACCTGGGCGCCCGCGTGATCAAGATCGAGCGCCCGGACGGCGGCGACTTCGCCCGGCGCTACGACACGACGGTCAACGGCGAATCCAGCTACTTCGTGTGGCTCAACCGCTCGAAGGAGTCCCTGACACTGGACGTGAAGTCCGCCGAGGGGCGGGCGATCCTCGACGAACTCCTGTCCGGCGCGGACGTCTTCGTGCAGAACCTCGGGCCGGGCGCGGCCGACCGGCTCGGCCTCGACGCGCGGACGCTGGCCGGGCGCCACCCGTCGCTGATCGCCTGCACGGTCTCGGGCTGGGGCACCTCGGGCCCCTGGGCCGACCGCAAGGCGTACGACCTGCTGGTGCAGTGCCAGACCGGCCTCGTCTCGCTGACCGGCACACCGGACGGCACCGCCCGGGTCGGGGTGTCGGTCGCCGACATCGCCGCCGGCATGTACGCCTACACCGGCATCCTGACCGCGCTGCTCACCCGGGCCACCACGGGGGTGGCGCGGGCCGTGGAGGTGTCCCTGTTCGAGGCGCTCGCGGAGTGGATGAGCCAGCCCGCGTACTACACCCGTCACGGGGGAACGCAGCCGCCGCGCATCGGCACGCAGCACGCCACCATCGCCCCGTACGGCGCCTACACCGCGGCCGACGGCAAGCAGGTGCTCTTCTCCATCCAGAACGAGCGCGAATGGGCCGCGCTCTGCGAACACTTCCTGGAGCAGCCGGAGTTGACCTCCGATCCACGGTTCGCCACCGGTTCGGACCGGGTCGCCCACCGCGAGGAGCTGAACGCGATCGTCGCCGCGCGGTTCAGCCGCTCCGGCGGCGCCGACGTGGCGAAGGCCCTGGACGAGGCGGGCATCGCCAACACGGGGGTGAACGACGTCGCGGAGTTCGTCGCCCACCCGGTCCTCGCGGAGCGGGAGCGCTGGGTGGACGTCGCCACGCCCGGCGGCACCGTCCGGGCCCTGCGCCCGCCGGCGGACCTGGCCGGCCTCGACGCGCGTATGGGACCGGTGCCCGCGCTGGGCGCGCACACCGAGGACATCCTGACCGCCCAGGGCCGTACGCCCGCCGAGATCGCAAGCCTGAGGGCGGACGGCGTCGTCTGACCCCCACCCCGCGCACGCGCACCGAGCGAGGAGATTCCCGTGAGCACCCTGGACGCCCTGCCGTCCGACGAACGGTTCGTCGTGAAGACCGTGCACGACTTCGTGGACAAGGAGGTGAGGCCGGTCGCGCGGGAACTCGAACACGCCGACACCTACCCCGAGGCCCTCATCGAGCAGATGAAGGCGCTCGGCCTCTTCGGACTCGCCGTCCCCGAGGAGTACGGCGGCACCCCCGTCTCCATGCCCTGCTACGTCTTGGTCACCGAGGAGCTGGCGCGCGGCTGGATGAGCCTGGCCGGGGCGATGGGCGGCCACACGGTCGTCGCCAAGCTCCTGCTGATGTTCGGCACGGACGAGCAGAAGGACCGGTATCTGCCCCGGATGGCGACCGGTGAGGTCCGGGCCACGATGGCGCTGACCGAACCGGGCGGCGGCTCCGACCTCCAGGCGATGCGCACGGTCGCGCGCAAGGACGCCGACGGCTATCTCGTGAACGGGTCGAAGACCTGGATCACCAACTCCCGCCGCTCGCGGTTGATCGCGCTGCTGTGCAAGACGGACCCGGACGCGAGCCCCGCGCACCGGGGCATCTCGATCCTGCTGGTCGAGCACGGCCCGGGCCTGACGGTCTCCCGCGACCTGCCCAAGCTGGGCTACAAGGGCGTCGAGAGCTGCGAGCTGTCGTTCGAGGACCACCGGGTCCCGGCCGGCGCCGTCCTCGGCGGCGCGGAGGGCAGGGGCTTCGCACAGATGATGAAGGGCCTGGAGACCGGCCGGCTCCAGGTGGCGTCCCGCGCCCTGGGCGTCGGGCGGGCCGCGCTGGAGGACTCCCTCGCCTACGCGCAGGAGCGGGAGTCCTTCGGGAAGCCCATCTGGAAGCACCAGTCGGTCGGCAACTATCTGGCGGACATGGCCACGTCGCTGATGGCCGCCCGCCAGCTGACGCTGCACGCGGCCCGCGAGTACGACGCCGGGCGCCGCGTGGACATGGAGGCAGGGATGGCGAAGTTGTTCGCCTCCGAGACGGCGATGCAGATCGCGCTCAACGCCGTCCGCATCCACGGTGGTTACGGCTACTCCACCGAGTTCGACGTCGAGCGCTACTTCCGGGACGCCCCGCTGATGATCGTCGGCGAGGGCACGAACGAGATCCAGCGGAACGTGATCGCGCGCCAGTTGGTCGAGCGGGGCGGATTCGACGCCTGAGGAGCGGCGCCGGTGCCTCCGATGTCCACGGAGCGAGGCCGTCAGCCGCTGGGCGCAACCGGGCCGGGGAAGCGCCTGCGTCCGGCCCGGTGATCCACCAGGATCGACGGGAGAGCCGCCGCGCCGTGACCCCGTGCGGTGGCTCTGCTTCTTCGGTGCCGCCCTCGGGAGCTGCTAGCGTCCGGGCTCGTGAGCGACAGCGTGTACGTGGGAAACGCGGGCAAGGACGCGGCACTCGACCGGGGCTGGCTCCTCGGGCACTTCAAGGATGCCGGCGATCCGCGCCACAGCGAGGACGTGGAGATCAAATGGGGCGTCCACCCGCCCGGCGACGAGCGGCGGCAATGGGTGCGGGGCGAGGAGCGCACCGCTCTCCTCGTCCTCGTCAGCGGCCGTTTCCGCGTCGAACTCCCCGGTCGCAGCGTGCTGCTGGAGGAGCAGGGTGACTACGTCGTGTGGGGCCACGGAGTCGACCACTCGTGGATCGCGGAGGAGGAATCGGTGGTGCTGACCGTCCGATGGCCCTCGGTGCCCGGCTACGCGGTGCCGGACGAGGGCGCGCAGTGAGCGGTCAGGCGGGGAGCACGCCCGCGCCGAGCAGCGCGAACACCAGGGCTCCGACCGCGATCCGGTAGATGACGAACGCGTTGAACGAGTGCTTGGCCACGAACTTGAGCAGCCAGGCGATGGACGCGTAGGCGACGACGAAGGACACCAGGGTGCCGACGACCAGCGGCGCGGCGTCCACCCCGCCGCCCACCGCGTCCTTGAGCTCGTACAGGCCCGCGCCGGTCAGGGCCGGCAGGCCGAGGAAGAAGGAGAGCCGGGTGGCGGCGACCCGGTCCAGGTCGAGCATCAGCGCCGTCGACATGGTCGCCCCGGAGCGGGAGAAGCCGGGAAAGAGCAGGGCCAGGATCTGCGAGGAGCCGACCAGCATCGCGTCCTTGAAGGTGGTGTCGGCCTCGCCGCGCTGGTGGCGGCCCAGCCGGTCGGCGGCCCACATCACACCGCTGCCGACGATCAGCGAACCCGCCACGACCCACAGCGACGCGAGCGGCCCTTCGATGAGGGGCTTCGCGGCCAGGCCGACGACGACGATGGGAATCGTCGCGTAGATGACCCACCAGGTGAACTTGTAGTCGTGGCTGGTGCGCTGGGAGCTGTCGGCCAGTCCACGGCCCCAGGCGGTGACGAAGCGCAGGATGTCACGGAAGAAGTAGACGAGGACGGCGGCGATGGCGCCGACCTGGATGACCGCGGTGAAGGCGACGACGGCCTTGTCGTCGACCGGGATATCCATCAGCCCTTCGGCGATCTTCAGATGGCCGGTGGAGGACACGGGCAGGAACTCGGTCACCCCCTCGACCACACCGAGAACGACGGCCTGCCCGATTCCGATGGTGCTCAACTCAGTTTTCCTTAAAGGGAGATGTCCGGTGCGCCCGGCGGGACCGCACCGGTAGATACTCGCGCAGCGGCCAGGTCTTCAGGGTGGGAATCGGGGAAGAATCGACCGGGCGCGCGCCGGGGTGCGGCCCGCCCGGTCGGACGCGCCCCGCTGGCCGCCCGGGTGCGCGTGGCCGAGGGTGGGGCCGACGGACGCGGGCCGGGTGTCCGGACGCGATCGGCAGGGCCATGGGAGGACCGGTATGAGGATCGCCGTGCTGGGAGCCACCGGAGGCCAGGGCGGGGCCGTGCTGACCGCGCTGCGGGAGGCGGGCAGGCCGGTGCGTGCCGTGGTCCGCGACCCGGCGGCGCCCCGGGCGCAGGCGCTGGCCCCCGCCGGGGCCGAGCTGGTGGCCGCCGATCTCACCGACGCCGACGCGCTCGGCGCGGCCTTCGAGGGGGTCGCCGGGGCCTTCGCGGTCACCACGCCCTTCGAGGCCGGCCTGGCGGCGGAGGAGCAGCAGGGGGCCGCCATCGTGGAGGCCGCGGCCCGTGCGTCCCTGCCCCACCTGGTGATGGCCTCCGTGGCCGGCGCCGACCGGCACACCGGCATCCCGCACTTCGAGACGAAGGCCCGCATCGAGCAGGTGCTCGCCGCATCGGGCCTGCCCGCCACCGTGGTCGCCCCGACCTACTTCTACGACAACGCCCTGGGCGAGCTGCAGGAGGTCGCGGAGGGGCAGATGAAGATGGCGCTGCCGCCCGACACCCCGCTGCAGCAGGTGGCCCGTCGTGATCTCGGGCTCGTCGTCGCCGCGATCCTGGACGATCCCGCGCGCTGGCTCGGCGCGCGCGTCGAGGTGGCCGGGGACGATCCGACCCCCGCCCCGATGGCCCGGGCCATCGGCCGTGCGGCCGGCGGACCGGTCGTCTACGAGCAGGTCCCGCTGGAAGAGGTGCTGCGCTCCAGCCCCGGCATGGGCGCGATGTACGACTACCTCACGCGCGTCGGCTACCAGGTGGACCTTCCGGCGCTGCACGCCGCGTTCCCCCGCGTGCCGTGGACCTCCTTCGCGGTCTGGGCGGCCGCACAGTCCTGGCCCACGCCGCGTCCGGACGCCCTCCGCTGACGCGCCCGGCACGGGTGTGGCCGTGCGCTCACCCGGCCGGGGTGCGCAGCCGTGGCCGCTCGCCCTGCGGGCCGAACATGACGAGGTACTCGACGGGCCCGCCGGGACCGGCGTTCGCCACCCCGTGCGGGGTGCGGGTGTCGAACTCGGCGACGTCCCCGGCGGTCAGGACGAGGGTCCGGTCGCCGAGCGCGAGCCACAGCCGTCCGTAGAGGACGCACAGCCACTCGTGGCCCTCGTGGGAGACCTGCCGGGGCCGCGCGGGCGGCTCGTCGACGGCGGGCAGGACGTGCTTGTGGGCGTGCAGACCGCCCACGTACCGGGTGAGCGGCAGCACCGCCTTGTCGTCGCCGAGGGTCAGCGGCCTCGGGGCCCGCGGGCCGGACGCGGTCCCGGGCGGTTCGACCAGTTCGTCCAGGGAGACGACGTACTCCTTCGCCAGGCGCAGCACCGTCTCCAGGGTGGGCGTACGCCGGCCGGTCTCGATCCGCGACAGCGTGCTCGGCGCGATGCCGGTCGCCCGGCCGACCGCGGTGAGCGTGGCGCCGTGCCGCTCGCGCGCGGCCCGCAGCCGGGGCCCGATCGCCGCGAGCGTGCCGTGCACCTCGTCGACCGCCACTGTGCGCGCTCCTTCCGGCCGTGCCGCTCCCCCGCCCTGTCCTGCGAGTTTGCCAGATTGTCAACGTGGATCGCCTAGGGCGGGTGCCGCGCCGCATGATCGGTGAGTCGTCGCACCGCCGCCGCACCGAGGAGAAGCCCATGCAGCCCGAGCCGTCCGCCGCGCTCCGCCACCGCACCGTCGACGCCCCGGCGGGGCGCCTGCACCTGGTCGAGCAGGGCAGTGGCCCCCTGGTCCTGCTCGTGCACGGCTTCCCGGAGTCCTGGTACTCGTGGCGCCGCCAGCTCCCGGCCCTCGCCGCGGCCGGTTACCGGGCGGTGGCGGTCGACGTGCGCGGCTACGGCCGTTCCTCCGGGCCCGCGGACGTCGACGCCTACCGGATGGTCGACCTGGTGGCGGACAACGTCGCCGTCGTACGGGCCCTGGGCGAGGAGCACGCGGTGATCGTCGGGCACGACTGGGGCTCCACCATCGCCGCGACCTCGGCCCTGCTCCACCCCGAGGTCTTCCGCGCGGTCGGCCTGCTGAGCGTGCCCTACGCTCCGCCGGGCGGCCCCCGCCCCACCGACGTCTTCGGCCGGATCGGCGGCCCGGAGCAGGAGTTCTACGTCTCCTACTTCCAGGAGCCGGGGCGCGCCGAGTCGGAGATCGAGCCCGATGTCCGGGGCTGGCTCGCCGGCTTCTACGCGGCGCTGTCCGCCGACACCATGCCCTCTCCGGGCGAGCCCGACCCGCACTTCGTGACGCGAGGCGATGGCGGCCGGCTGCGCGACCGGTTCCCCGCGGCGACGCTGCCGGCCTGGCTGACCGAGGACGATCTCGACGTCTACGCCGGGGAGTTCGAGCGCACCGGGCTGACCGGCGCGCTCAACCGCTATCGCTGCATGGACCGCGACTGGGAGGACCTCGCCCCCTACCGCGGGGCCCCGATCGAGCAGCCGTCCCTGTTCGTCGGCGGCGCCCTGGACGCCTCCACGACCTGGATGTCCGACGCCATCGACGCCTACCCCACCACGCTGCCCGGCCTGTCCGCCTCCCATCTCCTCGAGAACTGCGGCCACTGGATCCAGCAGGAACGCCCCACCGAGGTCAACCGCCTGCTGACCGACTGGCTCGCCACCCTGCGGGCCTGAACCGGCTGAACGCGGTCAGCGGCCCCGGCCGCCCGGAGCACCGGCCGCGCGGAGCAGGACCGGGCGGAGGCGGCTGTAGCCGCGTACCGACACCGGGCGCAGGACCTTCAGTTCGTACCCGGCCCGGCCGGACAGTTCCCCGGCCAGCGCGGTGTTCACGAGCACCGTGTCGGGGCGGGCCACCGCGGTCAGCCGGGCCGCGATGTTGACCGCGGCTCCGTAGACGTCGCCGAACCTGCCGAGGACGGGGCCGTGGGCCAGGCCGGTGCGTACGTGCGGGAGGCGCTGCTCCCCCTCCGCCCGGGCGGTGAGCTCCAGGGCGATGTCCGCCGCCGTGGACGCCGACTCGCACACGAAGAGGACCTCGTCGCCGATGGTCTTCACCACCCGGCCCCGCCCCTCGGCGACCACGTCCCCGGTCAGGCTCTCGAACCGGTCGAGGACCTTGACGAGTTCGGTGCTGTCGAGACCGCGTGTCATCCGCGTGTAGCCGACCATGTCGGTGAACCCGACGGCCAGGTCCTGTACGTGCAGCCCCTCGCCCGGCGGCACCGTATCGTCGTCCGAGGATGCGGCTCCCGGGGCCTCCTTGCGTGCCGCGTCCGCCTGCGCGGTCGCGATCACCTGGCCGGTGCAGGCCGCGAAGTGCCGCCTCCAGACGTGCCGTTGGAGGAGTTCCATCTCGGACAGCAGAACCGTGGCCTTGCTCGCCAGTTCCTCGTTCGTCAGGGGCGTGTCCCGGCCCCGGTTCAGCCAGGCCCACAGCGTGTGGACCTGCCATTCGGCGAGCCGGGAGAGGTGGTGGCCGAGAGCGCGGGCCATCATCGCCTCGCTGTCCTCGGTGATGATCCCCGCCGCGATCAGCCGCTCCCCGGCGCGCAGCGCGTCGACGTCGCCGTCGGTGAACACCCGTACGTCGTCCTCGGCCAGCGGGAAGCCGAGCGCCCGCCAGATCTGCGCGGTGCGCTCCGGCCCCACCCCGGTCCGCTCCACGACGTCGTGCCGCGTCCAGTGGCGGCCGCCGCCGAGCAGCACCTCCTCGATGGTCCGCCGCAGCGCCTCGGCGCCGCTCGGCGGGACCGGTTCCCCGGGGGTGCTCATGTGGTGTGCACGATCAGCACGTCCAGGCCGGCCTTGCGGGCGATGTCCGCGGGTACGGAGCCGAGAAGGCGCCCGGCGAGGGAGCGCAGGCCCCGGTTGCCGACCACCAGGAGGTCGGCTGCGTTCTCCTGGGCGACGTGCACGAGGACGGCGACGGGCTCTCCCTCCACGGCGAGGGACCGCACGTCGGCGGCACCGCTCGCTCGGGCCCGCTCCCGGGCCGTCCGCAGGGTCTCCTCGGCGGGCGCCGAGCCGACCACCTGATACCCCTCGGCCCCCAACTGATCCTGCGCCCTCGCGAGTTCGCTGCCCTGCATGGGCAAGTAGGCGCAGACGACGAGAAGTTCCGCGTCACAGACGGCAGCCAGCCTGGCCGCCCCTTCGACCGCGGCGTAGGACGACTCCGAGCCGTCCGTTCCGACCATGACCGTGCGGTAGGCCCCCACAGCAAGCTCCTTACTCATAAGTAAACTTACTTTGGAGTAAAATAGAGCGCTGATCCACGGAGGGGCAAGGGCCCGGCCCCAAAAACGCCTCAGGGCCGGTGACGGATTTCTCCGTAACCGGCCCTGAACTGCGACTGTCTCCAGTCGGGACGACAGGATTTGAACCTGCGACCCCTTGACCCCCAGTCAAGTGCGCTACCAAGCTGCGCCACGTCCCGATGTCGATCGCCTTCCGACCCGCTGTTTCCGGGCCTTTCCGGCGGCGACAGGAAGAACATTACCCCAAGCTCAGGGGTGGTTTGAAACCGGTTGCGCGGGCTCCGCGCGAGGTGGGCGAGAATCGGACGATGAGCACCGATCGCAGCGCAGGCCGGGACCGCGACGACGAGGGCCGCGCCCGCAACGCCCGGCCCCGCGACGGCCTGGGGCGCCCGCTCCCCTACGGCTCCGCTGGTGTCGCCCGGCAGCCGGAGGGTGTCGTGCGCACGGCCGAGGAGACCGTCGCCGAGGCGCAGGCGCTGCTCGACGCGGGGCAGCCCTTCCACGCGCACGAGGTCTTCGAGGACGCGTGGAAGTCGGCGCCCGAGGAGCAGCGTGAGCTGTGGCGCGGGCTGGCCCAGGCGGCCGTGGGGCTGACGCACGCGGCGCGCGGCAACGTGACGGGCGGGGCCCGGCTGCTGCGCAGGGGCGCGGACGCGGTGGACGCCTGGCCGGGGGACGCGCCGGCCGGTCTCGATGTGTCGGCGGTGCTGGCCTGGGCGCGGTCCCTGGCCGACCGGGTGGAGCGGGAGGGCCGGCCCGTGGACGCGGCTTCCTGCGCGCCCCGGCTGACCTAGCGACGCGCGTCACCGGTCCGGCCCCCACCCGCATGCGGCCCCCCTCCCCCGATGTGACCCTGCGAAGGTGACCACCACCACGGCTGAAGCCGCCGCCCCGGCCCCACCGGTACTGGACAAGCGCCGCCGGAACGTCATCTTCGTGACGATCATGCTCGGCATGCTGCTCGCGGCCCTGGACCAGACGATCGTGGGTACGGCCCTGCCGACGATCGTCTCGGATCTGGGCGGCGCGGCGCACATGTCGTGGGTGGTCACGTCGTACCTCCTCGCGGAGACGGTCGCCACGGTCCTGGTCGGCAAGTTCGGCGACCTGTTCGGCCGCAAGGTGGTCTTCCAGGTCTCGGCGATCGTCTTCATCACGGGCTCGTTCCTGTGCGGCCTCGCCACGAACATGACGTTGCTCATCGTCTGGCGGGCGATGCAGGGCATCGGCGCCGGCGGCCTGATGGTCACGGCGATGGCGCTGATCGCGGACGTCATCCCGCTGCGCGAGCGCGGCAAGTACCAGGGTGCGATCGGTGCCGTGTTCGGTGTGTCGACGGTCATCGGCCCGCTGCTCGGCGGTCTGTTCACGGACCATCTGACCTGGCGCTGGGCCTTCTACGTCAACGTGCCGATCGCGATCGTGGTGGTCGTCGCGGCGGCCCGCACCATCCCGGTGGTGAAGTCGGTGGCGCGGCCGGTCATCGACTATCTCGGCATCGCGCTCGTCGCGGTCGGGGCGAGCGCCCTGATCCTGGCGACGAGTTGGGGCGGCAACGAGTACGCGTGGGGCTCCGGCGTCATCATCGGCCTGTTCGCGGGCGGCCTCGTGGCGCTCGGCCTGTTCTGCTGGGCGGAGACCCGGGCGGCGGAACCGATGCTGCCGATGCGGCTGTTCGCGAATCCGGTCTTCACGGTCTGCTCGATCCTCAGCTTCATCGTGGGCTTCGCGATGCTGGGCGCGCTGACGTTCCTGCCGACCTATCTGCAGTACGTGGACGGGGACTCGGCCACGATCTCGGGCGTGCGCACACTGCCGATGGTGATCGGTCTGCTGATCGCGTCGGTGTTCTCCGGCAACGTCGTCAGCAAGACCGGCAAGTACCGGATCTTCCCGATCGTCGGCTCGCTCGTCATGGGCGTCGGCCTGTACCTCCTGTCCCTGATGGGGACGTCGTCCTCGGCCTGGCTGGAATCGCTGTACATGTTCGTGCTCGGCCTCGGGATCGGGCTGTCCATGCAGGTGCTCACCATCGCCGTGCAGAACACCGTCGAGTACGCGGATCTGGGCACGGCCACGTCCGGGGTGACCTTCTTCCGTACGCTCGGCAGCGCCTTCGGCACCGCGGTGTTCGGCACGATCTACGCCAACACCCTGAAGCCGAATCTGACCGACGGCGTCGAGCAGGCCGCGCGGGCCGGCACCGGCGTCGATCCGGCGGCGCTCACCAAGGCCGCGCAGAGCCCGGAGGGGCTGCACGCGCTGCCGGCCGGAGCGCGCGAGCCCATCGTGCAGGCGTACGCGGACTCGCTGCACACCGTGTTCCTGTGGACGGTGCCGGTGGCGGTCGTCGGGTTCGTCGTGGCGCTCTTCCTCAAGCAGGTGCAGCTGCGCGACACGGCGCGGATGGGCTCGACGGACATGGGCGAGGGCTTCGCGCAGCCCTCGACCGGTGATCCGGCGCACCTGCTGGAGCGGGCGGTGGGCAACATCGTGAAGTCCTCGAACCTGGAGACCGCGCGCCGGATCCTCGACGCCTCCGACAGCCGTCTGGACATCGCGGGCTCGTGGGCCGTGATGCAGGTGGAGTTCTATACGCGGATGGTCGGACACGCCTCCCTCGGCATGATCGCGGCACGGCGCAGGGTGCCGCCGGAGGTGCTGGTGCCGGTGTTCCAGCGGATGGTCGACGAGGGATATCTGACGCGTACGGGGTCGTACTTCTCGCACACCGCCGCGGGGCAGCGGGAGGCGGACGTGCTCAACCGGGCGTGGGGCGAGTGGCTGAGCAAGCAGGTGGAGGCCGACCTCGGCCGGCCGCCGGGCGAGGACCTGCGCGCCGCGGTCGACTCGATCGCCAAGCGGCTGCTGGCCGAGGACCTCGCGCAGGGGCTGCCGCAGCAGTCCTCGGCCGACCGCCCCGTGGCGGCTTCCTGAGTCGCCTCCCGGCTCAGCGCAGCAGCAACTGCAGACCGCCGAGCACCGTCGCCGCGATCACCAGCTGTTCGAAGAGCCGCTGGTTGATGCGGTTCACGGCCGCCTTGCCGATGAGTGCACCCGGCACGACGAAGGCGACGAGGGCCGCGTCCAGCAGCAGGGAGCGGCCGTCGATGAGACCGAGGCCCACGCTGAACGGCACCTTCGCGGTGTTCACGATGAGGAAGAACCACGCGGAGGTGCCGAGGAAGCCCAGCTTCTTGAATCCGGCGGACAGCAGGTACATCGACATCACCGGGCCGCCCGCGTTGGCGACCATCGTGGTGAAGCCGCCGAGCACCCCGTACGAGCCCGCCTTGACGCGGGCCGCGCGCGTCGGGTTCTCCTCCGCCTTGGGCGCCTCGGCGCGCCTGCGCCGCCAGACGGTGACGGCGGCCATCACCAGCAGGATGAGGCCGATGGAGCCGCGGACCAGACCGTCCCCCGCGAACGCGAGGAAGACGGTGCCGACCACCACGCCGCCGGCCACGGCCGGGAAGAGCCGCCACAGGGTCGGCCAGTGGGCGTGCCGGCGGTAGGTCAGCACCGCGAGGATGTCGCCGCAGATGAGGATCGGCAGCAGCACGCCGGTGGAGGCACGGGCGGGCAGGATCGCGGCGAAGATCGCGAGGCTGACGGTGTTGGCCCCGCTGACGGCGGTCTTGGAGAAGCCCACCAGGAGGGCCGCGGCGGCCAGGGCCGCGAATCCCCAGGGGGTGACGCCGAATATCTCGTGCATGTGCTCCATCTCCGCGTGTCCGGGGTTCCCGCCTGCCGCGCACCCCGGGACACTTTCGCACTACACGTGTTCGGCGCAGAAGGAGACCCGACGGGGCTTTGCATAACCATGAGCGGTGATGCATACTCTTCCTATGTCCAAGGTCCTCACTTCCCTTCCCGCCGGCGAGCGCGTCGGCATCGCCTTCTCGGGCGGCCTCGACACGTCCGTCGCGGTCGCGTGGATGCGCGACAAGGGCGCCGTCCCGTGCACCTACACCGCGAACATCGGCCAGTACGACGAGCCCGACATCGACTCGGTGCCCGGTCGCGCCCAGGCCTACGGCGCCGAGATCGCCCGCCTGGTCGACTGCCGCGAGGCGCTGGTCGAGGAGGGCCTGGCCGCGCTGACCTGCGGCGCGTTCCACATCCGCTCGGGCGGTCGCGCGTACTTCAACACGACGCCGCTGGGCCGCGCGGTCACCGGCACGCTCCTGGTGCGGGCGATGCTCGAGGACAACGTGCAGATCTGGGGCGACGGATCGACGTACAAGGGCAACGACATCGAGCGGTTCTACCGCTACGGCCTGCTGGCCAACCCGAACCTGCGGATCTACAAGCCGTGGCTCGACGCGGGCTTCGTGGCCGAGCTGGGCGGCCGCCAGGAGATGTCGGAGTGGCTGGTCGAGCACGGGCTGCCCTACCGGGACTCCGCCGAGAAGGCGTACTCCACCGACGCCAACATCTGGGGTGCCACGCACGAGGCGAAGATCCTCGAGCACCTGGACACGGGTGTGGAGACGGTCGAGCCGATCATGGGCGTGAAGTTCTGGGACCCGTCGGTGGAGATCCCCACCGAGGACGTCACCGTCGGCTTCAAGGAGGGGCGCCCGGTCACGATCAACGGCAAGGAGTTCGCCTCCGCCGTCGACCTGGTGATGGAGGCCAACGCCATCGGCGGCCGGCACGGCATGGGCATGTCCGACCAGATCGAGAACCGGATCATCGAGGCCAAGAGCCGCGGCATCTACGAGGCGCCGGGCATGGCGCTGCTGCACGCCGCGTACGAGCGCCTGGTGAACGCGATCCACAACGAGGACACCCTCGCCCAGTACCACTCCGAGGGCCGGCGTCTGGGCCGTCTGATGTACGAGGGCCGCTGGCTGGACCCGCAGGCCCTGATGATCCGCGAGTCGCTGCAGCGCTGGGTCGGCGCCGCGGTCACCGGTGAGGTCACGCTGCGGCTGCGGCGCGGCGAGGACTACTCGATCCTCGACACGACGGGCCCGGCGTTCAGCTACCACCCGGACAAGCTCTCCATGGAGCGGACCGAGGACTCGGCGTTCGGCCCTGTCGACCGGATCGGCCAGCTCACCATGCGCAACCTGGACATCGCCGACTCGCGCGCGAAGCTGGAGCAGTACGCGGGTCTCGGCCTGCTCGGTTCCGGTGACTCGGCGCTCGGCGCCGGGCTCATCGGCGCCCTGCCGGAGGGCGGGGCGCAGGCCATCGCCTCCCGCGGTGAGGTGTCCGGGGAGGACGAGGCTCTGGACCGGGCCGCGATGGAGTTCGGCACCGACTGACTCCGTCGGTTGTGCGGGGAGGACCGGGTCGGCGCTGGGAGGCGCCGGGCCGGTCCTCTTTTGTGCCTACGGGGTGGATTCAGCGGGTGCGTTGGCGGGTGCGGGTCGCGTGTGGCTGGTCGCGCAGTTCCCCGCGCCCCTGACGGGGCGCTCTACTTGCCGTACACAGACCTCAGTTCTCGCTTCAGGATCTTCATGCTGGGGCCCAGGGGGAGCTCGGTCGTGAACTCGATGCGGCGGGGGTACTTGTGCTTGCCCAGGTGCTGCTTGGACCAGTCGGTGAGCTCCGCGGCATCGAGCGTCGTCTCCGGCTTCGGGACGATCACGGCGCAGATCTCCTCGCCGTGGACGGCGTCGGGCAGGCCGATCACGGCGGCGTGGCCGATGCCGGGGTGGCGCATCAGGACCTCCTCGACCTCGCGCGGGTACACGTTGTAGCCGCCGCGGATGATGATGTCCTTCTTGCGGTCGACGATGCGCAGATAGCCGTCGGCGTCCTTGGTGCCGAGGTCGCCGGTGCGGAACCAGCCGTCGACGAGGGCCTCCGCGGTGGCCTCGGGGCGGCCCAGGTAGCCGGTGAAGACGCAGTGGCCGCGGACGACGACCTCGCCGAGTTCGCCGGTGGCCAGCAGTTCCACCCGGTCCTCCACCTCCGCGCGGGCGATCTCCACGTCGACGCCCCACAGGGGGTGGCCGATCGTGCCGGGGCGGGCGCCGAAGACGGGCTGGTTGGCGGCGGCCGCGGGAGACGTCTCCGACAGGCCGTAGCCCTCGAAGATCGTGGCGCCGAACGCCTTCTCGAAGCCTTCGAGGACGGCCACCGGGAGCGAGGCTCCGCCCGAGACGCAGATCTTGAGGTCGGGGAGCTTCTCCGCGGCGGGTGCCGCCGCCAGCAGGTTCACGTACATCGTGGGAACGCCGTGGAACGTGTTCACGTTCTCGGTCACCATCAGGTCGACGGCGCGCGCCGCGTCGAAGCGCGGCAGCAGGACGAGGGTGGCGCCCGCCCGCCAGGTCGCGTTCATCGACACGGTCTGCCCGAAGGCGTGGAACAGCGGCAGCGCGCCGAGCGCGATGTCGTCGGGGGCGACGTCGTGGGCGTCGAAGGCGGAGACCGTGGCGTTCATGACGAGGTTGAAGTGGCTCAGCTCGGCGCCCTTGGGGACGCCGGTGGTGCCGCTCGTGTAGAAGATGACGGCGGGGTCGTCGGCCTCGCGGGTGACGTACGTACCCAACGGCTCGGCGGCCGCGGTCAGTTGCTCCAGGTCGCCGCTCGCGCCCAGCGTCAGCATCCGCACGCCGGTCGCCTCCGCGGCCGCCGCGCCGACCGTCGCCTGCGCGGGGTGGCACAGGAGCAGTGTCGCGCCGCTGTCCTTGAGGACGTGCTCGACCTCTCCGGCGGACAGCAGCAGATGGACGGGGACGACGACCGCGCCGGCCGCGAGCGCCGCGTAGTAGGCGCGCGGGAACTCGGCGGTGTTGGGCGCCATCAGGGCGACCCGGTCCCCCGGGCGGACGCCGAGGCCGGTGAGGGCCGCTGCCTGCTTGCGGGCCTGGAGCCACAACTCCTCGAAGGTGAGGCGGAGTCCGCCCTCGACGAGACCGACCTTGGCGGGGCGGCGGCGGGCGTTCTCGGCGAGGATCGCGGCGAGGGAGAGGGTTGCCATGACGGGTGGTGCTCCGTTTCGTACTGAACTCTGGTGCTTCGGTGAACCAGGTCGGTGGGCCCTTGAGGGTGCGGGCGTCAGGCGCGTTCGACGAGGACGGCGCTGCCCTGGCCGACGCCGACGCACATGGTGGCGAGGCCGCGGGTGGCGCCGGTGCGGCGCAGCCGGTGCAGCAGTGTGGTGAGGATGCGGGCGCCGGAGCAGCCGAGCGGATGGCCGAGGGCGATGGCACCGCCGGTCGGGTTGACCAGGTCGGGGTCGATGCCGAGGCCGTCGACGCAGGCGAGGGCCTGGGCGGCGAACGCCTCGTTGAACTCCGCCTCCTCGATGTCCGCGAGGGACCAGCCGACGCGCTTCAGCGCCTTCTGCGTGGCGGGCACCGGGCCGACGCCCATGACGTCGGGGTGGACGCCCGCCGAGGCGCCGGCGACATAGCGGCCGAGCGAGACGAGCCCGAACTCCTCCAGGGCCTCCTCACTGACCAGGAGCAGGCCCGCGGCTCCGTCGTTCATCGGCGACGCGTTGCCCGCCGTCACCGAACCGCCCTTGCGGAACACGGGCTTGAGGCCGCCGAGCTTCTCCAGCGACGTGTCGGGGCGGATGCACTCGTCGGCGTCGACGACCACGCCGTCGGGGCGCGTGACGGGCAGGATCTCGGCGTCGAACAGGCCGTCCTTGCGGGCGGCGGCCGCCTTTTGGTGGCTGCGCAGCGCGAACGCGTCCTGGCGCTCGCGCGAGATGCCGTGCCGGTCGGCGACCTCTTCCGCGGTCTCCCCCATCGTGAGGACCCCGTGCAGCTCCTTCATCCGCGGGTTGGTCAGACGCCAGCCGAGCCGGGTGTCGTACGTCTGCATCGCGTGCGGCAGCGCCTCGTCGGGTCGGGGCAGCACGAACGGCGCGCGGCTCATCGACTCGGAGCCGCCCGCGAGCACCACGTCGGCCTCGCCCGCCGCGATGGTGCGGGCGGCGGTGGTGACGGCCTCCATGCCCGAGGCGCACAGGCGGTTCACCGTCGCGCCCGGCACCGTCTCGGGCAGGCCCGCGAGCAGGGCGGCCATCCGCGCGACGTTCCGGTTGTCCTCGCCCGCCTGGTTCGCCGCGCCCCAGTAGACGTCGTCGATGCGGGCCGGGTCGAGCGCGGGCGCGTCCGCGATGAGCGCCCTGACGACCGTCGCCGCGAGGTCGTCGGGCCGTACGGAGGACAGTGCGCCGCGGAGCTTCCCGATCGGGGTGCGGCGGGCGGCGGCGAAGTGTACGAGGCGCACAGTCAACTCCAGTGAACAGCCGGAACGCGGTTAATTAGCACTGCTAGTTTTGGACTATAGACCCGCGCCGAGTCCACTGGGAAGAGGTCCTGGGTGACCAAACAGGGGCATGCCGTGATCAAAGAGGTAAGTGGGGTTCCACATCTCAGGGCTGACCCTGATGTCCCCCGCCGCGCGGTTGCCTACATTGGAGGTCCGGCACCGCTCCGCGGACGACGTACGGGGGAGCACGGGGGACACGGGGGAACGGGCGTCGTCTCCGGAGCGGGCAGCCGGGATCTCTTGAGCGACGCCGCGGCGTCAGCCGCGCAGGTAGGTGAGCACCGCCATGACCCGGCGGTGCTCCAGCAGGTCGGGTTCGAGGCGCAGTTTGCCGAAGATGTTGCGGACGTGCGTCTCGACCGTCTTGCCGCCGATGACCAGCTTCTGCGCGATGGCCTCGTTCGAGCGGCCCTCGGCCATGAGGGCCAGCACGTCGCGCTCGCGTCCGGTGAGGTCGTCGAGCGGCCCCGGCAGCCGGGGCGCCTCCATCAGCCGGGCCACGACCAGCGGGTCCAGGACGGTCTCCCCCGCCGCGACCCGCTTGAGGGCGCCGCTCAGCTCGTCGATGTCGGCGACCCGTTCCTTCAGCAGATAGCCGAAGCCCTCGGGGTTCCGGGCCAGCGCCTGCACGGTCGAGGTGGTCTCCACGTACTGGGAGAGCAGGAGCACGCCGGTGCCGGGGTGCGTGGCGCGGATCGCGGCCGCGGCGAGCAGGCCCTCATCGGTGTGGGTGGGCGGCATCCGGATGTCGAGGAGCACGGCGTCGGGGGTGTGCTCGGCGACGAGCGCGAGCAGCGGTGCGGTGTCGCCGCAGGCCGCGGCCACCTCGATCCCCTCGTCGGTGAGGAGCCGTACGATGCCCTGCCGCAGGAGAGCCGAGTCCTCGGCCACGATCACCCGCACGGCAGCTCCGCCCTGATTCTGGTCCCGCCGCCGGCGGGGCTTTCGATGTGCAGGACGCCGTCGACGGCCGCGAGCCGGTCGGCGAGGCCGCGCAGGCCGGTGCCGTGCGCGGTGTCGACGCCTCCGACGCCGTCGTCGACGGTCTCGACGACGAGCCGGTCGCCCTCCTGCCGGGCCGAGACGCTGACGGCGCGGGCACCCGCGTGCTTGGCCGCGTTCGACAGGGCTTCGCAGACGGTGAAGTAGGCGGTGGTCTCGACGACGGGGTCGTAACGGCGTGGTTCGGCGGCGACGACGACGGGCAGCGCGGCCTCCTTCGCGAGGGCGTTCAGGGCCGGGGCCAGACCTTCGCGGGTGAGGACGGCGGGGTGGATGCCCTGGGCGATGCCGCGCAGTTCCTCGATGGCCAGGCGCAGGCTCGTCTCGGCCTCGTCGGCGGCGGCGCGCAGTGCCTGGTCGGGGTGGTCGGCCAGGCCGCGCCGTACCCGCCGCACCGACATGAGGGCGAAGACCAGGCGGGCCTGTGCCCCGTCGTGCAGGTCGCGCTCCAGGCGGCCGCGCTCGGCGTCGGCGGCCTGCACGATCCGGCTGGCGACGTCCTTGGCGCGGGTGCGCAGCCAGACGTTCTCCAGGGCGAGGCGGAGCGCCGCGGCGACGGATTCGAGCAGTTCCGGGTCGTCCGCGAGGGCCGGGTCGTGGTGGAGCAGGGCGAGCGGGCGTCCGTCGGCGGCGCGCACCGGGGTGCGTCCGGGGCCGTCGGCGCCGACCTCGCGGCCGGCCCCGTCGACGTAGGCCCTCTTCTCCTCGCGCCACAGGCCGAGGCGGAGCGTCGCGTCGCCGAGGACGCGGACGAGGGCGTCGCGCACCCGCGCCGGATCGGGGTCGGTGCCCACGTCGATGACCAGGCCGCTGACCTCGGCGCGCTGGAGGTGCATGCGGAGCAGACCGGCGAGGAACGCGAAGGGGACGGCGACCTGCGCGAGGTCCGACATCAGGTAGACGGCCTGCTCGGCGAGGGAGCCGACCTCGCCGAACCACGGCACGACGTAGAACAGCATGTCCCACATCAGGAAGACGACGGCGACGCCGATGCCCACCCATGCGGGCAGCAGCGCGCGGCGGCGGGCCGCCGACGCGTGCCGCCAGCGCTGCACGATCGCGACGGCCGCGACGGCGGAGAGGACCCAGCCCGCCGCGTGGTAGGCGGCGTCGAAGGCGTCGAAGGCGCCGTTCCAGGCGGGGACGGCGATGAGGTTCGGGCCGCAGTCGGCGCAGTCGAGGTAGGTCGCGCCGGTGTTGCGCGCGGGGTCGAACAGGAGGGTGCGGATCAGACCGCCGACGGCGACGAGCGCGTACGCGCTCTGGACGAGGCGGCGGGTGAGGACGGTGGTGAGGCGGCCTTCGGGGAAGGACAGCACGAGGTGCAGCAGCACCGCCATGTTCAGCGCCTCCCACCAGGCGCCGAAGCTGAACAGGACCGGTACGGCGGTGCCTTGCAGATTGCCGAAGAACCACGTGATGCCCTCGGCCGTCATCAGCGGGCCGGTGTGGTTGGCGGGCCTGCGCCGCCAGGCGACGAGGCCCGCGATCACGTAGGCGCCGCCGACCGCGAGGTCGCGCACGAGGTCCGACGCGGACGCGCCGCTGCGGCCGTACGCCCATGTTCCGGCGGCCGCCGATACGGCGGCGAGGGCCGCGGCCCCGGTCAGGCGCAGCCGCAGTCTGCGCTCACCCTGACTGTCCACGCGCCACACCGTAAGGCATAGGGGCCACGGAGCGTAAACAGGTGAGGTACGTACTGCATCTTCCTGAGCATTGGCGCACGTGTGGTGCCTCCTCTCCCTAGAGTTGCGGGGAGAGTGCCGGCGGCCGGGCCGGGCTGGACCACGGGGGTGGTGTGGTGGCGTCACGTGGTGTGCTGTCGTTCGCGGACGCGCTGGCGCTGCTGGGGGTGGATTCGGCGGCGATGACCAGGCTGGACAGGGCAGTTGGCGGTGCGCTGAATCTGGCGACCGGCGGGGCGAGCGGCACGCTGTTGGGGATGGTGTCGGGGCGCGGCCGGATCATCGGGGCGGGGCGCGACGCGGTGCGCGGGGTGGCGGACCGGCTGGGGCGGGCCGGACGGCGGGCCGAGCGGACCGAGGTGCTGCGGGCGGCGCACACGGTGATCGTGGTGGTGGCGTGGTTCGAGGCGCTGGACGAGGCGCGGCTGCCGTTCTCGCTCGACGACGTGGAGCTGACTCGGGGAGAGCAGTTGCGGATGGTGGGGGCGGACGGGGTCGCGGGGGACGATCTGGTGCGTGAACTGCTCTCCGCCGACGTACTGTTCCCCGCCCCGCACCATCCGCCGGAGTTCCTGACCGTCGACCTGCGGTCGTTCTACACGACGCTGGGCGACCGCTTCCGGCACTTCCTCACAGGACTGCGGGTCTGGGAACGGCTGCGGGAACAGGGCCAGTTCGAGACCATGACGGCCTTGGACACCGCACTCGTCGACGACGCCGCGGGCAAGTACACCGACCTCTATGCTCAACTCGCCCTCGCTGCGCCTGAGTTCAATTTCTGGATCACTCAGAACGAGCACCGGGCGACCCGTGCGGAGGTCCGCCGGGCCCTCGACGGCGTACGGACCCTGCTGGCCGACTCCGCCGCGGGTCTCACCCCGCCCGGCGATGTCGCCGCCGCGCTGGCCCGGGCGCACACCGCCACTCTCGGGCGGCCGGTGCTCGACGCCACCACGGCGCCCGAGGGCATCCGCGTCCCCTCGCTGCGGGAGATGTATCTCGACCCCGACTTCCGGGTGGCGCAGCCGCAGGGGCAGTCGGGGCCGGCCGACGAGTCCTGGTGGCAGCGGTTCGAGGTGCGCCAGGACCTGACGCGGTATCTCGCGGGCGCGCTCACCAATCCGGCTCTCGCCCACGCCCCGCTCCTCGTCCTCGGCCAGCCCGGCGCGGGCAAGTCCGTGCTGACCCGGGTGCTCGCCGCGCGGCTGCCGGAGGCCGGGTTCCTGCCGGTCCGGGTCCCGCTGCGGGACATACGCGCCGAGGACGAACTCCAGGACCAGATCGAGCTGGCCGTGCGGGCCACGACGGGTGAGCGCACGACCTGGCCCGAGCTGGTCAGGTCCGCGGGCGGCTCGACGCCGGTGCTGCTCCTCGACGGCTTCGACGAGCTCCTCCAGACCACGGGCGTCCACCACAACGACTTCCTGATCCGTGTCGCCCGCTTCCAGCAGCGCGAGGCCGAGCAGGGCCGTCCCGTGCTGGCCCTGGTGACCAGCCGGACCAGCGTCGCCGACCGCGCCCGCTATCCGGAGGGGCTGGTGGCGCTGCGTCTGGAGCCGTTCCGGCCCGCGCAGATCCAGCACTGGCTGAGCCTCTGGAACGAGGCCAACGCACAGATCCTCACCCCGCTCACCTGGGACGCGGTCGCCCAGCACGTCGAACTCGTCTCGCAGCCACTGCTGTTGACGATGCTGGCGCTCTACGACGCCACGGACGGCGGCCTGAACCGGGACGGGGCGCCGCTCGCCGTCACCGAACTGTACGAGGAGCTGCTGTCCTCGTTCGCGCGCCGCGAGGTGAGCAAGTCCACCCGGGACGCGGTGCCGGACGCGGAGACCGAGGACCGCGTCGAGCGGGAGCTGCAGCGTCTGTCGCTCGTCGCCTTCGCCCTGCTCAACCGCCACCGGCAGTGGGTGTCGGCCGCCGAGCTGGACGAGGACCTCACCGCGCTGTTCGGCAAGCACGCCGTGGCGGCCAGCGGTTTCCGCGCTCCGCTCGGAGCCGCCGAGATCGCGCTCGGCCGGTTCTTCTTCGTGCAGCGGTCCCAGTCGGTCCGCAGCGGCCAGATCCTGTCGACCTACGAGTTCCTGCACGCGACGTTCGGCGAGTATCTGGCGGTCCGGCTCGCGGTTCGGCTGCTCAGGGATCTGCTGGCGCAGCGGCCCGGCCTGTCGCTGGGCGAGGGCCGCATCGACGACGATCTGGCGTACGCGCTGCTCTCCTACACCCCGCTGGCGTCCCGGCAGATGCTGCGGTTCCTGCGGGAGCTGGCGGGACGGATCCCGCAGGCCGAACGCGACCGGCTCGCACAGCAGTTGATCAGGGTGCTGCGGGGTCATCATCGGACCCGTACGTCGGAGGCGTACGCGGCCTACCGGCCGGACGATCTGCGGACGGCGGCCCGGCACGGCCTGTACGAGTCGAATCTCGTCCTGATGGTCCTGGTGCTGCGCGGCCGGACGACCGCCGCCGAGCTGTTCCCCGACGTGCAGGCGGCCGTGCACCTGTGGGGGCGGCACTGTCTGCTGTGGCGCTCCGCGATGGACGAGGCGCAGTGGACGGACTTCGCCCTGAGCTTCACGACGCGGCGCTACTGGGGCGAGGACGGGACGCGGGCGCTGGAGATCGCCTTGAGGGACGACCGGGGCCCGGTGTATCCCCTCCCTCTCGACGCGAACTGGATGTTCGGGTTCTCCGAAGGGGCCGGCGGGCAGACGTGGCAGCGCGCCTACTGGGACGAGATCTGGCACAAGGTGTCCGTGGGCGGCACCACCACCGATTCGATCGTCCGGCACACGATGGACCCGGTGTTCGCCAATCTGGGAGTGGCGGTCACGACGTTCACTCCTCGCTCCGGAGAGTCCGCGACATCCGTCGCGCACAGTCTGCTCCGCCTGCTCCTCGACGACGTCACGGCGATGTCCGACGCGGAGCTGAACAACCTCTACACGCGTGTGCACGCCGGTCTGGCATTCCTGTCAGCGGGCACTCCGCAGTTCGCGAGAATCCTGGACGTGCTCCTCACGGCGCGCGAGCGGGACCACGCCCGTATCCGGCTCGAGACGAACGACCTGTTCGACACCTTGATACGGGGCCTCGAGAGCTCGGTCGTGGCGAACCCGATGGACTCTCTGCGCCGCGTGCTCCAGCGCCACTACCCCGGACGCTTCGACACCCCCTGACCGTCCCCCCGGATCAACCCCAGCACCCGACTCCGCAACCCCGTGAACCGCGCATCCGCGCGCGTCCCCAACTGGTCCCTGTCCATCGGGAGTTCCACGACGACCTCTTCCCTCACGACCGTCGGCGACGCACTCAGCACCAGGACCCGCTCCCCCAGATACACGGCCTCGTCGATGTCGTGCGTCACGAAGAGCACCGTCATCCCCCGCTCCCGCCACAGCCGCCGCACCAGATCCTCCAGATCGGCCCGGGTCTGCGCGTCCACGGCGGCGAACGGCTCGTCCATCAGCAGGACTTCGGGCTCGTAGGCCAGCGCCCGGGCGATCGCGACCCGCTGCTGCATGCCGCCCGAGAGCTCCCACGGGTAGGCGCGGCCGGCGTCCGCGAGGCCCACCGCCGCCAGTGCGTCGGCGACGCGGGCGCGGCGCTCGGATGCCGTCATCCTGCGCTGTCGCAGCGGGAGTTCGACGTTCTCCGTCACCCGCTTCCAGGGGAACAGACTGCGTCCGTACTCCTGGAAGACGACGGCGAGGCCGGGCCGCGGGCCCGTCACGGGTACGCCGTCCAGCGCCACGGTGCCGCCCGTGGGCCGCAGCAGTCCCGCCACGCACTTCAGGAGCGTCGTCTTTCCGCAGCCCGACGGGCCGACGACACAGACCAGTTCCCCCGGCCCGACCCGGAACGTCAGGTCGCGCAGCGCCTCCACCTGTCTGCCGGAACTCTCGTAGACCTTGCGCAGGCCCTTGACCTCAAGCACCGCCGCCACCCGCCTTCCGTCGTGCGCCGCGCGAACCGTGGTACCAGCCGAGGACCCGCCGTTCGACGAGCCGGAACAGGACCGACAGGAGCACCCCCAGCAGGCCGAGGACGAGGATGCCCGTCCACATCTCCGGTACGGCGAAGGAGCGCTGGAACTCCACGACCGCGAATCCGAGGCCGCTGCTGGACGCGTACATCTCGCTGATGACCATGAGGATGACGCCGATGGACAGGGCCTGGCGCAGGCCCGCGAAGATCTGCGGGCTCGCCGCGGGCAGGACCAGGTGCCGCAGCCGGGCCGCGCCCGTGACGCCGTAGGAGCGGGCGGTCTCGGAGGCGACCTGGTCCACGGAGCGCACCCCCGCCGCCGTGTTCAGGAGCACCGGCCACACGCAGCCGGACGCGATCACGGCGATCTTCATCGTGTCGCCGATGCCCGCGAAGAGCATGATGACGGGGACCAGGACCGGCGGTGGTACCGCGCGCAGGAACTCCAGGGCCGGTTCGCACAGGGCGCGGGCCCGCCGGGAGGTGCCGAGGGCGACGCCCACCGCGACGCCGACGACCCCGGCCGCCGCGTAGCCGGCCGCCAGCCGGGCCACGCTCGGAGCCACGTCGTCGCGCAGCCGGTCCGGGGTCCAGGTGTCGTCGAAGCGGCCGAGGATCGTGCGCAGCGGCGGGGCGTAGAAGCTGGTGCTGTGGTCCGAGGCCAGCCACCAGACGGCGACCAGGACGCACGGCAGTGCGAGGGCGAAGGCGGTGGCGCGCAGGGCCCGCTTCATACGGGGACCTCCGCGCGGACCGACTGGTGCCAGGACAGGACGCGGCGTTCGACGGCCCGCGCGAGGAGGTTGACGGCCACGCCGAGACCGCCCGCGACGAGGATCAGGGCGTACATGTCGGGGACGGCCTGGGAGGTCTGGGCGATGTTGATCTCGTGGCCGAGGCCGGGTGCGCCGATGACGAGTTCGACGGTGACGGCGAGGATGAGGGCGACCGCGGCCGCGAGGCGTACGCCCGTCATGACGTACGGGAGCGCCGTCGGCCAGACCACGTGCCGGATCCGGGCCCAGGGGCCGAGGCCGAAGGCGCGGGCGGTGTCCTCGGCGACCGGGTCGACGTCCTGGACTCCGTACAGGACCTGCACGAGGACCTGCCAGAAGGCCGCGTAGACGACCAGGAGGAGGACCGAGCGCAGTTCCGTGCCGTAGAGGAGGACGGCGAGCGGGATGAGGGCGACGGACGGGATGGGGCGCAGGAACTCGACGGTGGACGTGGTGAGTTCACGCAGGTAGGGGACGGTGGCGATGAGGAGGCCCGCCAGTACGCCGCCGGCCGTGGCGAGGGCGAGGCCGAGGGCCCAGCCGGTGAGGGTGTCGCCGAGCGCCGACCAGAAGGCGGCGTCGCCCAGTTCGCCGCCGAGGGCGTGCAGTGTCGTCGTGAACGGGGGGAGGTAGGCGGACTCCACCAGGCCGAGGCGCGGCACCGCCTCCCACAGTGCCGCGCAGAGCAGCAGCCCGGCGGTGCCGGGGGCGACCGCTCGCAGTGCGGTCTTCGTCCGGGCTCTCATGGGAGGAGCGCGTCCAGGTCCGGGTTCTTCTTGAACAGGCCGTCCTTCTGGCCGAGTTGGGCGAGTGTGTCGAGGGAGGCGCGGTCGGGGGCGGCGGGCCAGTCGGGCAGGACGATCTTGTCGAGGGTCGTCTGCGGGATCTTCGTGTACGTGGTGAGGATCTCGCGGACGTCGTCGGGGTGGCTGCTCGCGTACTTCAGCGACTCGGCGGTGGCCGCCTGGAACTTCTTCACGATGTCCGGGTGCTCTTGCGCGTACCGGGTGGACGCGAAGTACATGGCCACGGTGAGTTTCGGTGCCGTGTCGACGTAGTTGGAGGCGATGACCGTGCCGCCCTGGGCCTTGACCGTGGCGAGGGCGGGCTCCACGACCTGGGCCGCGTCGACCTGCCCCTTGGCGAGCGCGGCGGGCATCTGGTCGAAGGCCAGCTCGACGAAGTTCACCGTGGAGGGGTCACCGCCGTCCTTGCGGACCGCTTCCCGCACGGTGGTGTCGTTGATGTTCTTGAGGGTGTTGACGGCGACCTTCTTGCCCGCCAGGTCCTTCGCCGACTTGAGGGCGCTGCCCTTCTTGACGACGACGGCCCCGAAGTCGGCTCCGTCCTTGCCGGTGGAGCCGACCCCGTTCGCGACCACTTCGATGGGGACGCCCGTCGACCGGGCGATCATCAGCGATGTCGAGTTCGAGAACCCGAACTGGAACTGGCCGCTGACGACTCCGGGCACGATGGCCGCGCCGCCCTGGGCCGTGGTCATCGACAGTTCGAGGCCCTGCTTCTTGAAGAAGCCCTCCCGCCGGCCGAGGTAGAGCGGCGCCACGTCCACGATGGGGATGACGCCGACCTCGACCTTGGTGAGTCCCCCGCCGCCGGACGCGGAGGAGCCCGAGCCGCCGGAGTCCGAGCCGCAGGCCGCCGTGGCGGCGAGCAGGACCACGGCGGCCAGTGCGGTGAACGTGCGGTGCGTACAGCGCATGAGTACCCCCGGGTGCTCAGCCGTCCCACTGATGCCTGATGTTCAGCGGAACGTAGAGCCCGCACCCTAAAGGGTCAATCCCCTTGCCGGGCAAGGTAGTTGAGGATTCTCACAGCGCAATCACAGTGTGCGCGACGCGTCGCCTCGCACCGGTCCGTCAGGCGACGGGGGCCGGGAACGTCGGGTACTCGACACCGGACACGTGCTGCACGACGCGGATCACCTGGCACGAGTAGCCGAACTCGTTGTCGTACCAGAGGTAGAGGATCGCGTTGTCGCCGTCGACCTTGGTGGCGCCGGCGTCGACGATCGACGCGTGGCGCGAGCCGATGAAGTCGCTGGAGACCGCGTCGGGCGAGTCGGTGAAGTCGATCTGCCGCTTGAGCGGCGAGGTCAGGGAGACGTCGCGCAGGTACTCGAGGACGTCCTCGCGGGTCGTCTCGCGGCCCAGGCGCAGGCTGAGGATGGCGATCGAGACGTCCGGGACGGGGACGCGGATGGAGCTGCCGGTGATGGGGGCCTTCAGGTCGGGCAGCGCCTTGGCGACGGCGGAGGCGGCGCCGGTCTCGGTGATGACCATGTTGAGCGGCGCGGAGCGGCCGCGGCGGTCGGCCTTGTGGTAGTTGTCCAGCAGGTTCTGGTCGTTGGTGAAGGAGTGGACCGTCTCGACGTGGCCGCGCAGCACCCCGTACTCGTCGGCCATCGCCTTCAGCGGCGGCACGATCGCGTTGGTCGTGCAGGACGCGCAGGACAGGATCTGCTCGTCCGGCTTGATCGTGTCGTGGTTGACGCCGTGCACGATGTTCGGGACGTCGCCCTTGCCGGGGGCGGTGAGGACGACCTTGTCGATGCCGGGGCGCAGGTGCGTGGACAGGCCCTCGCGGTCGCGCCACTTGCCGGTGTTGTCGATGAGGATCGCGTTGTTGATGCCGTACGCGGTGTAGTCGATCTCGGAGGGGTCGTTCGCGTAGATCACCTTGATCGCGTTGCCGTTGGCGACGATGGTGCTGTTCGCCTCGTCGACGGTGATCGTGCCCTGGAACGGGCCGTGGATGGAGTCGCGGCGCAGCAGCGAGGCCCGCTTGACCAGGTCGGACTCGCCGCCGCCGCGGACGACGACGGCGCGCAGCCGCAGGCCGTTGCCCGAGCCGGCCTTCTCGATGAGCAGGCGGGCGACGAGGCGGCCGATGCGGCCGAAGCCGTAGAGGACGACGTCGCGGCCCGCGCCCGGCTCGATGGAGCCGGTGCCGATGGCACCGGCGACGGCCTGGGCGGTGAACTCCTCGACGCTCAGGCCCCGCTCGTCGCTCTTGTAGGTGGCGGCGAGCATGCCGAGGTCGATCTGGGAGGGCCCCAGATCGAGGGCGGCCAGGGCCCGCAGGAACGGCATCGTCTCGGTGACCGAGAGCTCTGCGCCGGCTATCTGCCGGGCGAATCGGTGGGTCTTGAGAATGCTCACCACCGACTTGTTCACCAAGGAGCGGCTGTGCAGCAGGACGTTCACGTCCCGCTCGCGGTGCAGCTTCCCGATGATCGGGATCATCGCCTCCGCGGTTTCCTCGCGGTGCTTCCAATTGGTGAACGAGTCGTCGTTGACAGTCACGATCATCTCTTTCGAGCTAGATGGCGCTCATATGCTAACCCGCCCGCTCAGAGGGTTGAGCCCCAGGTCGGCGAAGCGCTCGCCGATGCGCCGGTGGGCGGCCGCGTCGGGGTGGATGTCGTCCGGAAGCGGCAGTTCCGCGTGGTCGGCCTCGCCGTAGAGGTCGAGACCGTCCACGTAGTGAAGGTTCGGGTCGTCGGCCGCGCGCTGCTTCACGATCCGCGCCAGCTCGTCGCGGATGGTGCGCAGGGTGAGCTTGCCCAGGGCGACCTCGGCGGGGTCACCCATCGCCTTGAACGTGAACCGGCCGTCGGCGCCGCCGAAGTCGGGGGCGCTGGGCCCCGGGGTGTCCTCGTGGGCCGGGCAGAGGATCGGGGAGACGACGAGCAGCGGGGCCGTCGGGTGCCCCTCGCGGATCGTGTCGAGGAAGCCGTGCACGGCGGGGGCGAAGACGCGCATGCGCATCGCGTCGGCGTTGACGATGTTGATGCCGATCTTGACGCTGATCAGGTCGGCCGGGGTGTCGCGCAGGGCGCGCGCGGTGAACGGGTCGAGCAGCGCGCCGCCGCCGAAGCCGAGGTTGATCAGCTCGACGCCGGCCCGGGACGCGGCGAGCGCGGGCCAGGTGCGGGTGGGGCTCGCGGCGTCGGAGCCGTGGCTGATGGAGCTGCCGTGGTGCAGCCAGACGGGACGGTCCGGCACGGGTGCGGGCTCGACGGGGGCGTCGGCGCGCAGGGCGACGAGTTCGGTCGTCTCGTTGTGCGGCAGCCAGATCTCGACGTCCTTCGGGGTGGCGGGGAGGTCGGTGAAGCGGAGCGTGCCGGGCGTCCCGGGCGTGTGCTCGAAGGTGCCGTCGGTCATGTCGATGGTGAGCGTGTGGCCGCCGCGCACACTGTCCTGCCCGGTGAGCCGGCCGTCGACGACGAGGTCGTACAGGCCCTCGGGGCGCGGCGGGGCGCCCACGTAGACGCGCTTGGTCGGCAGCGTGTCCAGTTCGAGGGTCGTGGCGCGGGTGCGGAAGGCCAGCCGGACGCCGGCGGGCTGGGCCTCGGCCATGGCGAGCTGCCCGTCGGTGTTCTGGGCGCGCGCCCGCGCGGGGAGCCGGTGCGGCAGGAGGCCGAGCGGGGTGCGCTCGACGTCGAGGGCGCCGCGCAGCAGCTCGGCGGTGAGCGGGACGGCGGTCAAGGGGGCAGTCATTTCTTCTCCTCGGGCCAGTTGCGCAGCAGCGCGTCGAGCGCGTCCAGGGTCCGGGTCCAGCTCACGTCGGAGCCGGGGGCGCTGTGGCTGAAGCCGCCGCTCATCTCCAGGCTCACGTACCCGTGGAAGACGCTGCCGAGCAGGCGCACCGCGTGCGTCTGGTCGGCTTCCGTCAGGTCGTAGCCGCGCAGCAGGGCGCGGGTCATCTGCGAGTGCCGCACTCCGGCGCTGGCGAGGGCGGTCTCGGGGTCGAGGCGGAACTGTGAGGCGGTGTAGCGGCCGGGGTGCTCGCGGGCGTAGTCCCGGTACACGTTCGCCAGCGCGGTCAGGGCGTCCTTGCCCGACCGGCCCGCGAGGGCGTCGGCCGCCCGGTCGGCCATCTCCTGGAGCGCGATCAGCGCGATCCGGGTCTTGAGGTCGTGGGAGTTCTTCACGTGCGAGTAGAGGCTCGCCACCTTGACGTCGAAGCGCCGGGCGAGCGCCGACACGGTCACCTGCTCGAAGCCGACCTCGTCGGCCAGCTCGGCCCCGGCCCGCGCCAGCCGTTCCGCGTTGAGCCCCGCACGCACCATGGCCATCCTTCCGAAACCGTTCCCACCTTCGACCATGAACATTATGCATTTGCCTAAAACCTTTAGGCAACTTAGCCTCAGGTTTATGAAGCCATTGACCGAGACAGAGATCCGCGGCGCCTTCGTGAACTGCAGCAAGGGCGAGGCGAAGCGCCTGTCCGTGCCGCGCGATCTGGCGGAGCGGCCGTGGGAGGACCTCGACTTCCTCGGCTGGCTCGACCCGCAGGCGCCGGACCGCGCCTATCTGGTGGCGGAGATCGACGGGCGCCCGCGGGGCATCACCCTGCGGGGCGCGCAGTCGGCCATGTCCTGGCAGACGCGGCGCAGCATGTGCTCGCTGTGCGTCACCACGCACACCGGCGGGGTCGCGCTGCTGGTCGCGCCGAAGGCGGGCAAGGCCGGGAAGCAGGGCGACTCGGTGGGCGCCTACATCTGCAGCGATCTGGCCTGTTCCCTGTACGTGCGCGGCCTGAAGGACGCGGGCGCGGGCTCCCGTATGCACGAGACGCTGACGGTGGAGGAGAAGATCGAGCGGACCGTGGCGAACGCCGCGGCGTTCATCGCGAAGGTCACCGCCTGATCAGCCCTCCCCCGGCCCCGAACAGCAGTCGGCCACCGCGGTCGTGCGGCAGAAGCACGACGCGGCCACGGGTACGTCGGCCAATGCGGCCGCGAGGGTCAACTGCTGCGCGACGATGCGCGCTTCGCCCTCCCGGCCGAGCCGCACCAGGCACTCGTGGAAGCCGTGCAGCGCCCAGACGTTGCCGGGGTGCTGCCGGGCGCGCGGCACACGGTCGTCGAGTCCCAGGTCGGCGCGGTAGACGGCCTCGGCCTCCGCGACCCGGTCCTGTTCGAGCAGGAGCGCTCCGAGCGCGTGCCGGGCCGGCTGCATCCAGCCCCAGGGTTCGTCGTAGGGCAGCGTGTCGTCCAGCTCCACCGAGCGGCGCAGGGCCGCGAACGCCTCCTCGACATCCCCTCTGCGGTAGGCGAGTTCGCCGTCGAGCATCTGCTCGGCGATCGCCAGGATGTCGGCGCAGGTGTTGTTGAACAGCATGCGGGTGTCGGGGACCTGGGCGAGTGCGGCGCGGAAGAGGTCCCGCTCGGTCGCGGCCCGGTCGACGTGGCCGGTGGCCGCGAGGGAGACGCCGCGCGCGTAGTGCAGCATGGCGGTGGTCACGCAGTACAGCTTCGGGTCGCCGGGCAGCGGCAGTTCGAGCAGTTCGGTCCAGCGCCCGAAGCGGACGAGGGCGTGCACCCGCATCGCGACGAACCCTTCGAGCCAGTCCGCCATGGGCGGGCTCTGTACGCGCAACAGCTCCTCGGGGACGGCCTCTTCGAGCTGCCGCACCGTGTCCATGGCGTCCTGCACGCGGCCGAGGAACATCGCGCCGTAGAGCTTGAAGTGGAGATTGTGGCACCGGTAGAGGGTGTAGAAGTTCAGCTCCCCCGCCCTGGCCCGGTACTTCTCGTCGGCCGCGATCGCCGCCGTGTTGTCGGTGAGCACCCGGCGGTAGTCGCCGCAGAGCACTTCCAGGTGCGAGGGCATGTGTTCCAGATGTCCCGCGTCGGGCACGAGTCCGCGCAGCCGGTCACCGGCCGGCAGGGCCAGTTCGGGGGTCGGGGACATCTCCATCAGGTGGATGTACGCGTGCAGCAGCCCCGGGTGGTACGCGCCGACGGCGCCGGTCATGGCCCGCTCGAGGACCTCGCGCGCCTCGACGGTGCGGGCGCCGGGCGCGGGCTGCCCGGAGCGGATGTCCCACAGCTGCCAGGGCGTGAGGTTCATGAGCGCGTCGGCGTACAGGGCGGCCACGTCGAGGTCGTCGGGGGCGAGCCGGTGCACGGCGCGCATGCGGTCGGCGTACGCCGCGTTCCAGACGGCGCACTCCTCGGCGGAGGCGGCGACGGCCTGCGGATAGCGGGCCCGCAGCGCGTCGATCAGCTCCCGCTCGACCGGGCCGACGTCGGTGTTCCCCGCCTTGGCGAGGGCGCGCTGCACGGCGGCGTGCGTCCGCTCGACGGTCTCGGCCAGCTCCTGGGCGTCGAAGAACTCCCAGGGCTTGTTGTAGTTGGGGCCGAGGGCGTAGGCCACGCCCCACTCCGCCATGGCGCACTCGGGGTCGGCCGCCGCGGCCGCCTCGAAGTAGCGGACGGCCTCCTCGTGGTTGAAGGCGTACGTCCAGTTCAGGCCGCGGTCGAACCAGGTCTGCGCCGCGGTGGACGTCGTGGTCACGGGACGGGTGTGGTGGCCGAGGTCGAAGTAGTCCTGGGGGTCCATGTGCGGCGCTCCTCGTCACGGTCGGGGCCTGTCGCCCATGGCTCTGTCCTACCGGGACCGCGGGGGCGGAGGCCAGCCCGCCGCACGGCCTCGCGGACGGTGAGACCGACCGGCGCATGAGCCCGGCGCGCGCGGGTAGCAGGCACCACTGAGATCGTCCCGGCACAGCCGGTGACCAGGGTGTCCGCATATCGAACATGGCATTTTGATCATCGGACGGTGCCCGCATACTGGGCCGACCTCGTCTCACATGACGGACCAGCAGACCAGCCACGGGCCGCCCCACGGACCGCGTCAGCGGACCATCCGGCCCGGTAAGCGCAGAACGGGTACGACCTTGACCAGCTCCCCCACCTCCGTCGCCGACCGGCGCCCGGACGCTTCGCAGGCTCCCGAACAGGAGGCGGAGACCGGGCTCTCGCACGGGCTCAAGCAGCGCCACCTCTCGATGATCGCCCTCGGCGGGGTGATCGGCGCCGGACTCTTCGTCGGCTCCGGCGCGGGCATCGCCGCCGCGGGACCGGCCGTCGTGCTGCTGTTCGCCGCCGCCGGCGCGGTCGTCATGCTGATCATGCGGATGCTCGGCGAGATGTCGGCGGCCCGCCCGGCCACCGGCTCCTTCTCGGTGCACGCGGAGAAGGAGCTGGGCGCCTGGGCCGGGGCCACCTCCGGGTGGACGTACTGGACGATGCTCTGCTGCGGCGTCGCGGCGGAGGCCACGGCGGCCGGGCAGATCATGCACGGCTGGGTGCCGTTCCTGCCCGCGTACGGCTGGGTCGCCGTCTTCATGGCGTTCTTCTGCGCGAGCAACCTGCTCGCCGTGCGGAACTTCGGCGAGTTCGAGTTCGTCTTCTCCGCGCTCAAGGTCACCGCGATCTGCGCCTTCCTGGTACTCGGCGTGCTCGGCATCTGCGGTGTCTTCGGCGACGCCCCCGGCACCTCGAACCTCACCGGCGACGGCGGCTTCTTCCCCACCGGCACCGCCGGGCTGATCGCCGGTCTGCTGACGGCCGTCTTCGCGTACGGCGGTCTGGAGACCGTCACCATCGCCGCCGCGGAGTCCGACAAGCCGCGCGAGAACGTGGCCCGTGCCGTGCGCACCGCCGTCTGGCGCATCGCCCTCTTCTACGTCGGCTCCATGGCCCTGGTCGTCGTCCTGGTCCCCTGGGACAAGCCGTCCGTCGCCACCGACGGCCCGTACGTCACCGTCCTGGACCAGCTCGGGATCCCGGCGGCGGGCACGATCATGCAGGTCGTCATCCTGGTCGCCCTGCTGTCCGCGATGAACGCCAACATCTACGGCTCGTCGCGCATGGCGTACTCGCTGGTGAGCCGGGGCCTCGGCCCGCGCTTCATCGGCAAGGTGACCCGCGGTGTCCCGATGGCCGCGGTCCTCGCCTCCTGCGCCTTCGGCTTCTTCGCGGTGTTCGCCGGCATCTGGTGGCCGGACACCGTCTTCACCTGGCTGATGAACACCACCGGCGTCGCCGTCCTCGTCGGCTGGGTCTTCATCTGCCTCACCCAGCTGCGGATGCGCCGCCGCCTGGAGCGCGAGTCGCCCGAGCTGCTGACCGTTCCCATGTGGGGCTTCCCGTACCTGACCTGGGTCGCCCTGCTCGCGATCGTCGGCGTGTTCGTCGCGATGGCCACCACCGCGAGCGGCCGCGACCAGTTGTACGTCTCCGCGATCCTGGTCGGCGCGCTGGCCCTCGGCGGCTACCTCAAGCAGCGCAAGGACCGGCGCGCGGCCGCCTGACCCACTCCGTGCACAGCGTCAGGGGCGTCCCACCGGCCGGGCCGCCCCTGACCGTCATGTGAGACGGGATTCTCACTTTCCGCTCCGGTCCTTAGAGTGGCGCACATGTTCGGACCCGCCCGTCAGCTGGCTCTCGCGCTCTTCGCGGCAACGCCGTGGAGCGTCGACGACGCGCTCTGTCGCCGCTGACGCCCCCGCCGCGCGCCGGGCGCGCGGCCCTCTTCCGGTCCGACCTCTCCTCCCGCACTCCCCGGAGTCTCCCCTTGACCACCGCCCCCGCGGCCGGGGCGCCGCCCCGCGCCGGCCTGCTCTCCCCCGCTCCCACCTCCGCTCCGGCGCCGGACGCCGAGGCCGCCCCGCCGGTGCGGCGGGTGCCGCTCGCCGTGGCCGGTGTCGTCGGCGCCGCGCTCGTCGCGTACGTCTTCGCCCGGCACGGCGCCAAGCCGGGCGTCCTGCTGCTGCTCGGCACCGGGCTCGGCTTCGCCCTGTTCCACTCCCGGTTCGGGTTCACCTCCGCCTGGCGGCAGCTGGTGGCCGTCGGCAACGGCGCGGGACTGCGCGCCCACACCCTCCTCCTCGGCACCACCGCGACCCTCTTCGCCCTGATCATCGGCACCGGCAGCGGACTGTTCGGCTCGGTGCCCGCGCCCAGCGCGGGCCCGATCGGCGTCGGTCTGCTGATCGGCGCGTTCCTCTTCGCGGTCGGCATGCAGCTGGGCGGCGCCTGCGCCTCCGGCACGCTGTTCGCCGTCGGCTCGGGACAGAGCACGATCGTGCTCACGCTCTTCGGCTTCATCACCGGATCGACCCTGGCCGCCTGGCAGTTCGGGCTCTGGAGCGATCTTCCGGCGTTCGACCCGTACGTGCTGTCCGACCACGTCGGCTGGCTCGGCTCCTGGGCCGTGACGATCGTGGCGCTGGCCGTGGTCTGGTTCGTCGCGCGTGCCGTGCAGGCCCGCCGCAATCCCCCGCCGATGGGCACTCCGCCGTCGGCGCGCGGTGCGCTCGCCCGTACGGTGCGGGGCTCCTGGCCGCTGGCCGTCGGCGCCGTCGTGCTCGCCGTGCTCGGCGCCGGAGTGCTCCTCGTCTCGGGCGGCGCCTGGGGCATCACCAGCGCGTTCGCGCTGTGGGGTTCCAAGCTGGCCGGTGTGTTCGGCGCCGCCCCGGAGACCTGGGCGTTCTGGCAGCAGCCCGGCAGCTCGGCGCAGTTGGCCGGGCCGGTGCTCGCCGACAAGAACAGCCTCACCGACATCGGCATCATGGTCGGCGCCGCCGTCGCCGCGGCGGCCGGCGGGGTGTGGAAGCTGCACCGCGGCATCCCCGCCCGTACGGCGCTCGCGGCGGTCGTCGGCGGTGTCCTCATGGGCATCGGCGCGCGCCTGGCGGGCGGCTGCAACATCGGCGCCTACCTGGCCGGCATCGCGTCCGGCTCCCTGCACGGCTGGCTCTGGGGCGCCATCGCCCTCGGCGGCACCTGGGCCGGCCTGCGCCTGCGCCCCCTCTTCGGTCTCGGCAACCCCAGGCCGACCGACAGCGTCTGCTGACGCGGGGAAGCCCCCGTACGGGTCCGCGGGTTCAGTACCCGGGGACGACGAGATCGGCGCGCTCGCGCGGGCGGGTGGTGGCCGCGTAGTGCTCCTCGGCCGCCCGCCAGCGGGCCTCCCAGTCGAGGGGCCCGTGGTCGTGGCCGCGCTCGCGCAGCCGCCGCATGGACTCCTCGGGCGGGGTGTCGACGTACACCAGGAGGTCGTAGAAACCGGCGAGTTCGGGGCGTGCCGTGTAGACGCCCTCGACCACGACGATGCCCGTTCGGTCAACGGTGTGCGTCTCGCCGGGCGCGAGCGCGCCGCTCTCCCAGTCGTAGCGTCCGTACCGGGCGGCCTGGCCCGAGGCGAGCGGCAGCAGTACCTCGTCGCGCAGCCGCTGCCAGTCGAAGTAGCGGTCGCAGCCCTCCGCCGGGGTGAGCGCGGCACGTTCCGCCTGGTCCATCGGCCGGTAGAAGTCGTCTCCGTGGACGACGGCGGCGTCGCACCGCTCGGCGAGGGCGGCGGCGAGGGTGGACTTGCCCGAGCCCCCCATGCCGTCGAGGGCGACCAGCGCGAACCCCCAGCGGGTGCGGCCGGGCAGTGCGGCGGCGACCTGGTCGGCGGCTCTCGGGATCATCGTCATGGGAGATCATCGTGACCGATCGGGCGTGCTCAGGGAAGAGTTCGGGCAGCGCGTCCTCCTCGGAAACGTAGCCGCCCCGTCCGTCCAGCGGGTTGACTGATCCCATGAACACGGTGCCCCACCAGCCCCCCTCTCCCCCACCCTCCGCACAGAACGCACAGTCACCGCAGGATCCTCCGGCCCCGCAGTCCCGGGGGCACATGATCGTGTGCGGTGACGACGCACTGGCCGAGCGGCTCGCCGCCGAATTGCGCGCGTTGTACGGGGAGCAGGTCACCGTGGTCGTCCCGGGCGCTCCGGGCGACGGCGTCGGGCGGGTCGCGCCGGCGGCCCGGGCCCGCGCCTCCGCACTGCTCGCGCGGATGCAGTCGGTGCTCGGCCGGGCGCCCGAGCAGAGCGGTCCCGCGGGGCCGCCGCGCGTCCAGCAGGCGGCCGTGCTCGACGAACAGGCCTTCGCGGACGCCGGGGTGACGGAGGCCCGGGCGCTGGCGCTCGTGCACGACGACGACGAGATCAACATCCGGGCCGCACTGGTCGCCCGCCGGCTCAACCCGCACCTGCGCCTGGTGATCCGGCTCTACAACCGCAGCCTGGGCCGCCATCTCGCCGATCTGCTCGACCAGGCGGCGACGCTGTCCACGCCCGGCGTCGCGCCCACGGCGGTGGACAACTCGACCACGGTGCTGTCCGACGCCGACACGGCCGCACCGGCGCTGGCGGCCACCGCCGTCGCGGGAACCAGCAAGATCGTCCAGGCCGACGGGCTGCTGCTGCGCGCCGTCGAACGCAATCCGCCGGGCCGGGGCCAGGTGTCCGATCCGGGGCTCGCCACCCTCGCCCTGCTGTCGGCGACCACCAACGACCCTGCGGGTTCGGAGGGTTCGGACGCCGACGACGGCCGGGACGGTCCGCTGCTGCTGCCCGACGACGCCACGGTGGCGGCGGCGACCGGGCGCGGCACCGTGGTCCTGGAGACGATCGCGCCCGCCGAACGCACCACGAACGGCTGGTCGTCGGCGACCCGCGGGATGCCGTTCGGCTCGTTCTTCTCCCGGCGGCTGCGCTGGTCGCTGTTCGGCCTGACGGCCAGTGTGCTCGGCCTGGCGATCGCCACCTGGGCCACCGGTGACATGCATCCGCTGCACGCCGGCTATCTCACCCTGCTCGACCTGTTCGCGATCGACGACCCGGCCATCGGCGAGCCGACGGCCCGCAAGGTGCTGCAACTCCTCACCGGGCTCGCCGGGTTGCTGCTGCTGCCGGTGCTGCTGGCCGCCGTGCTGGAGGCGCTCGGCACGTTCCGTACCTCCGCCGCGCTGCGCCGTCCGCCGCGCGGTCTGTCCGGGCACATCGTGCTGCTCGGCCTGGGCAAGATCGGCACCCGGGTGCTGTCCCGGCTCGGTGAACTCGACATCCCCGTGGTGTGCGTGGAGGCGGACCCGGAGGCGCGCGGGGTTCCGCTGGCCCGCAGCATGCGGGTGCCCACGGTCATCGGCGACGCGGCGTCGGACGGGGTCCTGGAGGCCGCGAAGATCCATCGCGCGCACGCGCTGCTGGCCCTGACCAGTGTGGACACCACCAATCTGGAGGCGGCGCTGTCCGCCCGCGCGCTCAAGCCCGATCTGCGGGTGGTGCTGCGCCTGTACGACGACGCGTTCGCCGCCGCCGTCTACCGCACGCTGCGCGCCGCGCACCCGCGCGCCCTGACCCGCAGCCGCAGCGTGTCCACCCTGGCGGCGCCCGCCTTCGCGACCGCGATGATGGGTCGGCAGATCCTGGGTGCCATCCCGGTCGAGCGCAGTGTGCTGCTCTTCGCTGCCCTGGAGGTGGCGGGGCATCCGCAGTTGGCGGGGCGGACCATCGCCGAATCGTTCCGCCCTGGGCACTGGCGGGTCGTCGCGCTGGATGCCACGGAGCCGGCGGAGCGCCGCCCCGATCTGTCCGCGGGCCCCGAGGACGACGAGAGCGCGCCCCGCCCCACGGGCCTGGTGTGGAACCTGCACCCCGGCCATGTGCTGCACCCGCAGGACCGGGTCGTCCTCGCCGCGACCCGGCAGGGCCTGGCCGAGCTCCTCGGGCGCGGCCCCGCGCCGCGCCGGGCGGCGGACCGGACGGATCAGGTGTGACCAAACGTCATGAACTCACGCGCGGCGGCCAGTTGCGGATCTGCTTGGGGCGCGGCGGCGCGTAGGTGCGCACCTTCGACGTGGTGAGGCCGAGGCGGACCAGGGACTCGGCGATGGTGACGGCCGCGGCCACCCCGTCGACGACGGGGACGCCCGTGCGGGCGACGACCTGTTCCGTCAGCCCCGCCATGCCACCGCAGCCCAGGCAGATGACCTCGGCGCGGTCCGACTCGACCGCGGCGACGGCCTGTTCGACGATCGCGGCGACGGCGGCGTCCGGGTCCGCCTCCAGGGCGAGCACGGGCAGCCCGCTGGCGCGCACCGAGGCGAGCCGGTCGGTGAGGCCGGCCAGCTTGAGCCGGTCCTCGATGAGCGGGACGGCCCGGTCGAGGGTGGTGACGACGGAGTACTTGTGGCCGAGGAACTGGGCGGTGCTGGCGGCGGCCTCGGTGATGTCGACGACGGGCACGTCGAGGAGTTCCTGGAGGCCCTCGCGGCCGTGCTCGCCGTATCCGGCCTGGATGACGGCGTCGTAGGGCTCCCGGTAGGCGCGCACCTTCTCCATGACGGCGACGGCGGCGAGGTAGCTCTCGTAGTTCCCCTCGCAGGACTCGGCGCCGAAGTCCGGGGTGAGCGGCACTATTTCGGTGCCCGGCGCGGCGACGGCCTCGGCCTGCCGGGCGATGCTCTCCGTCATCGTTGCGGTGGTGTTGACGTTCACTACGAGGATGCGCATGCGGGTTCTCCAGAAGGTCGCCGGGAAACGGCGGTCACTCGGCGTCGACGGCGATCGGTTCGCCGTCGACGTGGTCGTAGGTCTGCGTGCGGTCGCTCAGGAGCCAGTAGAGCCCGGCGGCGAGCAGCGCGCCGATGAACCAGGAGAAGCCCGAGATGCCGGAGAAGTAGGGGACGAGGGCGACGATCACCGCGCACCCGGCGGCCGGGACGAAGGCGCCGATGGCCTTCGGGTTGACGCCGCGCCGGTAGTGGTAGGTGCCGGCCGGGTCCTCGGTGTAGAGGTGCGGGACGTTGATCTGGGCCTTGCGCAGCAGCCAGTAGTCGGCCATGACGACGCCGAAGACGGGGCCGAGCAGGGCGCCGAGTCCGCCGAGGAAGTAGGTGACGGCGACCGGGCTGTCGTACAGGTTCCACGGCAGGATGACGAGTCCGACGACGGCGCTGAGGATGCCCGCGCTGCGGAAGTTCAGCCGCCGCGGGAACAGGTTGACCAGCATGTAGACGGGCGCGACGAAGTTGGCGAGGAGGTTCACCGCGACGGTCAGCATCAGCAGGGCGAGGCAGGCCAGGGCAAGCAGGGTCGTGCTGGGGATGGTCCGCACGATGTCGGTGGGGCTGGTGATGACCTCGCCGTCGAGGCGGAACTGGGCGCCGCTGAGCACGGCGGCGATGGCCGCGAAGAACAGCATGTTCACGGGGATGCCGATGAGGTTGCCGCGCACGATGGCCCGCTGGGAGGTCGCGGAGCGGGTGAAGTCGCAGAAGTTGAGGACGAACGTGCCGTAGACGACGACCCACAGCGCGGCGGCCTCGAAGATGTGCAGCCACTGGGCGCCGCCGGTGAAGTGGGTGTCGCCGCTGAGCGCGATCGACCCGTCGGCCTTGACGAACATCCAGACGGCGAGCGCCAGCACCGTGACGAGGACGGTGGGCGCGGCGATGGCCATGTAGCGGCGGATGACCTGCATCCCGAAACTGACGATGAGGACCTGCACCAGCCACAGGAACAGGAAGGAGATCCAGCCGAGCGTGGACAGGCCGAGGAAGGAGTTGGTGTCGTACTGGGCCACGCCGGGCCACAGCGCCTTCAGGAGGGTGCGCAGCACCTGGGAGGCGAGGTAGGTCTGGATGCCGAACCAGGCGATGGCGACGGATCCCCTGACCACGGCGGGCAGTTGGGAGCCGCGCACTCCGAAGGCGATCCGGCTCATGACCGGGAACGGGACACCGGTGCGGTGTCCCATCCGTCCGGAGAGGGTGAGCAGGGCGAACAGCAGCACCGAGGCGATGGCGAACGCGATGAGGATGTCCCACACGCTCATGCCGAGTGCGAAGAGCCCGATGGCGAAGGCGTAGTTGCCGAGGCTGTGCACGTCGTTGCCCCAGAGGGTGAAGACGTTGTACGCGCCCCAGCTGCGGCCCTGGATCTTCGTCGGGGCCAGGTCCTGGTGGTAGAGGCGGGGGCTGATCTCCACGCCTGCCGCCGTCAGGGGCTCCGATGCCGGGGATGGGGGCCTTTGCTGAGCAGTGGCCACTGAGGACCCCTCCCGTTCCGCTATACGAAATGAATCTTCCGTTGCTGCGGAGTGGACGTTACGGGTGGGGTTTTCAGCAGGTCAACAGATTCCGGCCGGTGATCACTTGGTGAATAACGCCATACTGCACGGGTCTTGCGTGTGTGATCGTCCAAGGATTAATGCGCTCAGAGCGCCGCGAGGAGCTTCAGTACGTCGTCGGTCGTCCCGGTCTCGCCGAGCCGCGGGAAGATCCACTCGACGCTGTTGCGGTGCGCCTCGGGGTCGAGGTCGGTCATGGCGTCCGTGGCGAGGGTGACGTGGTAGCCGTGTTCGTGGGCGGCGCGGGCGGTGGAGTCCACGCCGATGCTGGTCGCGACGCCGGTCACGACGACCTGGGTGATGCCGCGGCGGCGCAGGTGCAGGTCGAGGTCGGTGCCGTAGAAGGCGGACCAGTTCCGCTTGGTGACGGTGATGTCCTCGGGGTGCCCGGCGAGCGCGTCGACGATCCGGTCCCAGCCGGCGGGCGGGGTCGCGGTGCGCGGCTCCCGCTCGGTGCGGCCGGGGACCACGTCGCCGCCGTCCGTGGCGAAGGAGACGCGGACGAGGACGACCGGGAGGCCCGCGGCGCGGAAGGCGTCGGCGAGCGTCACGTTGCGCTCCACCACGTCGGACGTGGCGTGCGGGGCGCCGGGGATGCCGACGACTCCGTTCTGGAGGTCCACGACGACGAGCGCGGTGCGGGGGTCGAGGGTGGTGAGGGCCATGCTGAACTCACTTTCCTTGCAAGGGGGTTGTTGCGGTGATGCGGTCGGGACGGCTTCAGGCGTCGCGGCCCACTCGGGCGAGCGAGCGGTCGGCGACACTGGCCACCAGGCACAGCGCGGCCACGCCGATCAGCATCCAGGCCATGCTGTGCAGCCCGGCGCTGGTGGCGCCGTCGCGGAAGAACGCGGCGTTGGCGGCGGAGGCGAGCAGGGCGCCGAGGTAGGTGAAGGTGCGCAGCAGTCCGGACGACGAGCCCATCCGGGCCGGGTCGGCCTGCGCGTAGAGGGCGTTCTGGTTGGCGAGCCCGATGAGTCCCTGCGGGACGCCGAAGAGCAGGCCGACGACGGCCAGGAGCCAGACGGGACTGTCCCCTCCCAGCGGCAGGAGGGCCGCGCAGCCGACGAGTTGGACGACCGCCCCGACGGCGAGCTTGCCGCGGATCTCGCGGCGGCGACCGGTGAGGAGGGTGACGACGACGCCCATGGCGGACATCGGCAGGAGGAGCAGTCCGGCCTGCGAGGCGCTCAGCCCGCGCCCTTCCTGGAGCCACTGCCCGTAGCCGTACAGGAAGGCGTACGACGTGGTGTACGCGAGGAGCTGGCGGCCGTAGGTGGCCAGGAGCGGGGTGTTGCCGCGCAGGACGTGCAGGTCGATGAAGGGCTCGGCGACACCGTGCTCCCGGCGGACGAACCAGGCGCCGGCGGCGAGGCCGAGCGCGGGCAGGTACCAGTGGGCGAGGCCGGGCTCCATCAGGAACAGCATGAACGCGGTGAGCGCGGCGGCGAACAGCAGCATGCCCGGCACGTCCGTGCGCCCGGGTGCCCCCTTCGGCGCGCCCTTGGGCAGTCGGCGGGCCCCCAGGAACAGGCAGATCACGGCGAGCGGCACATTGATGGCGAAGATCAGGTGCCAGCCGCCGAGGCCGATCAGGACACCGCCGAGCGTCGGCCCGACGACGGCGATGACCTGCCCGGAGGCGGTCAGCGCCGCGAGGATGCCGCTGGGGCTCTTCAGTCCGGTGCGCTCGGACTCGGTGCGCAGCAGGGACATGGAAGCCGGGTACGCGGCGGACGTGCCGAAGCCGAGCAGGATCCGGGACAGGACGAGCACCCACAGGCTCGGCGCGAGGACGCCGAGCAGTCCGGCGGCTCCGACGAGGGCGGTGCCGATCAGGTAGAGCGGGCGCGGGCCGAACGCGTCGACGAGGCGGCCGATGACCGGCTGGCCGACGGCCGTGGCCAGGTAGAGGCCCGACACGAGCCAGGCGGTCTGCGACGGCGGAACACCGAAAGCGTGGCCGATCGGGACCAGCGCAACGGCGAGCATCGAGGAGTTGATCGGGTTCAGGATCGTGCCGAGGATCATCGGCGCGACGAGGCGGCGGTCGAAGCCGCCGGGGTCGCCGGTCCTGGCCCGGTGGAGGCGCTCGGCTATGCCGGTCACGCCTGCGCCACTTCGTCGAGCAGCTGCATGGCGGTGATGACCGCGCGCACCTGCTCCTCGGTGCCGTGCTCGTCCAGGGCGCGGGCGAGCCAGACCCGGCGGGCCTCCCGGTCGTCCTGGCGCCGCTCCAGGCCCGGCCCGGTGAGCGTGACGAGCTGACGGCGCCCGTCGCCGGGGTCGGGGTGCCGCTCGACGAGTCCGGCCTCCTCCAGGGCGATCACGGTCTTGGCCATGGACTGCGGCCGCACGCCCTCGACGGTGGCGAGTTCGCTCGCGGAGGCGGGGCCCGTCTTGTCGAGGCGGGCGAGGACGGAGGCCTGTGCCGGAGAGAGGTCGCTCTCCCCGTCCACGCCCCCGAGCAGGGACTGCAGCTTGCGGCGGAGCCGTCCGACCACCACCCACACCTCGGCGGCCGCCTGAACGGCGGCCTCGGAGGGTTCTTGCTTCTCGGTCATGCCTCCACCGTAAATCGACAGCCCAGACTGTGCAACCAAGGCTGCACAGTCTGGGCTGCCAAATGCGTGGGAGCGGGTCAGACCAGCGGCTCCTGGAGTTCGGTCACCCACGCGTCGTGGTCGGCCGGGCACTCCAGGCTGATCTCCCTCGGGTAGCCGGCGGAGCGGTGGCCGTGGGCGTCGATCCAGCGGGCGAGGTTCTGCACGGCGGGCAGCACGGCCTCCATGGCGCCGCGGTGCACGGTCGTCGCCGCTCGGTCCACGGGCGGCAGGTCGACGATGTGCAGGTCGTCGTCCTCGCGGGGCGCGGCGGACACCTCGACGCCCGCGTGCACCAGGATGCCGCCGCCGGGTGCGTCCTCGTAGCGGGCGACGCCGGGGCCGGTCGGCCTGATGCCGGCCGCGTCGAGCCGGCGGAACAGCTCGTCGTACAGGGGCTGGATCACCGCGCTGATGCTGGGCGGCTCGAAGTCGGGTGCCACGGCGGTGAGTTCGGCCACGCGCAGGCGCGGCAGCTTCTTGACGACGACGTCTTCGGTGGGCATGTGTCCCTCGCTCTCGATGGACCGGAGACGCGCCTCCACCTGGGTCAGCCGGGCCGCGGCCGCCGCCATCTCCGCCTCCAGGTCGGCGCGGCGCAGCCGCAGCATGGCGCGCAGTTCCCCGGCGTCGACCTTCTCGTCGAGGATCTCCCCGACCTGCTGAAGGGTGAGGCCGAGGTCCTTGAGCGCGATGATGCGGTTGAGCCGGGCGAGTTGGGCGGCGGCGTAGTGGCGGTAGCCGGTGGCAGGGTCGACCCGGGCCGGGCGCAGCAGTCCCAGTGCGTCGTAGTGGCGCAGCATGCGGACCGACACGCGGCCGTGGCGGGCGAAGTCTCCGATGGTGAACATGATGACTCCCACTTCACGGGCTCACACGGTGTCAGGGTCAAGGCGCGGGTCGACCCGGTGGGATCAGTGTGTCTTCCACCAGACCGTGCAGTCGGCGGGGAGTTCGATCTCGCCGTCCACGACGGTCACCGGGCTGGAGGCCAGCAGCACCGCGCCCGGGGCAGGGATGCGCACCGCGGTGCCGGTGGTGTTCACCGTGCACGCGAACCCGGTGCGCTCGAAGTGCAGCAGCCCGGCCGGAACGTCGTCGCGCCAGGTGACACTGTCCCCCGCACCCAGCCCGGCCCGCTCACGACGCACCGCCAGCG